>NZ_JBEAIG010000062.1:0-41862 GCF_040064575.1 Klebsiella sp. CN_Kp106
CGCGGATGGCGAAAATCAGCAGAAACAGAAACGCCAGCACGAACCCCATGCCGAGAAACATCAGGGTGAAGCCTTCACCTAATAGCAGTGCTGCATCAGTCATAAAATAGCCTTCGGGCAGGAGGCACGATAATGATGTTATTTATCCCCGTCATCTTTCAAATTGCTTCTTTGTTGGCCAGCTTCGTTCCCCCCAGTCACTTACTTGCGTAAGCTCCCGGGGATGTAATGAGGGACATCCATGTCCCTCACCAGAGGCAGCCTTTGGCTGTTCAAATTCGTTCCAGACGAATTTGTCTCTCCCTTGCCGCCTCAAAGCAACTCGAAATCTTTTGGGTATATAACGAAAATAATAAGGGTGGATTTCCCTGGACCGCCCGGTCAGAGCCCCTGTTTATTATCGTCATAAACATCACGCCATCATTATCGTGCGAATGATATCATCCAGATTATTTGATAAAGCTTACGTTCTGGCATATTTCATCAGCGACTATCTCTTTACGCTGATTGAAAATAAATTTGTTCTGTTCAAACAGGTTATTACCATGAGTATCAATAGAAACAATTAACGGGCCAAACTCTTTCACCCGACATACCCACAGCGTTTCCGGCATACCCAGATCGCGCCACTGCGCATCTTCAATTTCTTCCACGCACACCGCGGCCACTACCGCGCAGCCGGCCGGGAATACGCAGTGCAGCGCTTTATGCTCCGCGCAGCCCTCTTCAGTGCCCTTGCCCATACCGCCTTTACCAACAATTAATTTCACGCCGGTCTTTGCAATAAATTCTTTTTCGAATTTTTCCATGCGCATGCTGGTCGTTGGTCCGACGGAGACCATTTCAAACTTATCGTCTTCGCCTTTAATCGGACGGACAATAGGCCCGGCGTGTAAAATAGCGCCGCCGCTAACATCAACGGGTAATTCACGGCCACCTTCAATTAAGCGACGGTGCGCCACATCACGACAGGTAACAATATGGCCATTGAGATAAATAATATCGCCAGCCTTAATATCGGCTAAATCTTCATCTTTAATTGGCGTAGTAAGGATTTTTTTCGTCATCAGAAATTCACTCCGCTGTGAGACATAATGGTGTAGTTCAAGTCTTTATCAAAAACGATATGCCCTTTCCGGTGTGACCAGCAGCCCACGTTCACCGCCACCCCAATGGTGGAAGGATGACGCGCGGTGTTTTCAATATTCACGCCCATAACGGAGGTATTACCGGACATCCCCTGCGGCCCAAGGCCAATTTTGTTAATACCGTCTTCCAGCATTTTTTCCAGCGAGGCCGCACGTTCATTTTCATTATGCGAACCGATCGGGCGCATCAGCGCTTTTTTCGACAGCAGCGCCGCCGTTTCAACGGAGGTCGCCACGCCCACGCCGACCAGCAGCGGCGGACACGCGTTCAAACCGTAGCTGGTCATCACGTCGAGAACAAAGCGGGTAACGCCTTCATAACCCGCGCCCGGCATCAGCACCATCGCTTTCCCCGGCAGGGAACAGCCGCCGCCAGCCATATAGGTATAAATGCTGCACTGGTCAGAATTGGGGACAATCTCCCAGAACACCGTCGGCGTGCCTTTACCCACGTTTTTGCCGGTATTGTATTCATCAAAAGTCTCAACGCTGTTGTGGCGCAGCGGGGAATCCACGGTTGCTTTAATCACCGCTTCACGCAGCAGCGCTTCCAGCTCGCCGATCAGCGGGAAGTTCGCCCCGCACTCCACCAGAAACTGAATCACGCCGGTATCCTGGCAGGAGGGGCGATCCAGCTCCTTTGCCAGACGCTGGTTCTCAATCATGGTCGTAAAGATGACGTCAGCCAGTTTACTGGTCTCTTTTTTATGCAAATCTTCCAGTTTTGCAGTGACGTCATCAGGTAAGACTTTGCCGGTATACCCCACAAATTTGGCCATCACATTGGTCATATGGGATATCTGTTCACTTTTGCTCATACAGGCTCCTTAGTCAGGACAGCTTCCGTTCATTACGGATGAAAAGGGAAAAGGATTGGCAGCAGAATCAGGCTGACAATGGTGGAAACGATAATCAGAGGGATGCCGGATTTGGCGTAGTCGACAAACTTATAGCCACCTGCCGACAGCACCATCATGTTGGCAGGCATACCGATTGGCGTAGCGTAGGCGCAAGAACTGCCGATAACCGTCGCCATTAGCACCGCACGAGGATCGGCGCCCATGCCCGCGGCAATCGACAGGCTCACCGGTACTAACAGCGCGACGGTCGCGGTGTTGGACATGAAGTTAGTCATAATGATGGACAGCGCAAAGACCACCACCAGCAGCATAAACGGCGAAGAGTTTTGCCCCAGCATGCCAATCACGTGATCCGCCACCAGTTTTCCCGCCCCGGTCATTTCCAGCGCTTTCGCCAGCGCCAGCGTGCCGCCGAAGATAAAAATGGTCTGAGAATCAATGGCTTTATAGGCCTGCTTTTCTGTAAGTACGCCGGTAACCACCAGCACCAGCGCGCCGATACAGCCTGCTACCGCCAGACTCACACCGGTCTGCTTTTCGAAAATCATGCCGAGGATCGTGGCGATCAGAACAACCAAAGAGAGGATCTGCTTCCAGCGCGGAACGTGGCTGTAATCGCGCTGTTCACCGATGCTGCCAACTGCACCGCTGTTCGGGTGATTGGGCAGGAATTTATAGCCGATGGTCAGGAAGTAAATAACGCCGCAAATCAGCATCGGTAAACCGACTTTGGCATATTCAAAAAAGCCAAAACCGCTGCCAATATTCTGCAAAGCTGACTGCGCAATCAGGTTGCCCGGCGCGCCAATCAACGACAGGTTACCGCCGAGCGCGGCGGCAAAAACCAGCGGCATCAGCAACCGGGAACGGGCAAAGCCTGATTTCGCCGCCACGCCGATAACGACCGGGATCAGTACGGCTGCGGTACCGGTATTGGAGAGAAAACCGGACATCACGCCAACCACGACCATAATGGTAAAAATCAGCTGTTTTTCCGTTTTCGCGAAGCGCGTAATCACGCCCCCCACCTTATTCGCCATCCCGGTTTCAAATAGCGCCCCGCCGACGATAAACATGGCGACGAAGAGAATAACGTTGGTGTCGATAAAGCCGGCGAAAGCCTGCTTGAGATTGAGCACGCCGGTAAGCACCAGCGCGACGCAAACCACCATAGATGTGACCGCGAGGGGGATTTTTTCCCACACGAACATGGCGATAGCAAACGCCAGCAAACATAGGGTAATGGTAATCGGTTCCATATTTATAGTTATCCCATCAATGATATATGATATTGTATCCAATATTGACGGGAGGGAAATTATTCCCATACAAAGAGTAAGTCAACGCGTTTTTTTCGAAAGCTTCAGGATTGAGATCTTTATCAAAATCTTGCGAAAGCAGTCACTTATCGAAACTTATTTATGAAATGAATAAGTAAGGCGCCTGCAGCGGTCCTACAGGCGATGCGATCAAGCGGAGGGTTCTTCGACGTAGCGCGTTAGCATGTTCTCCATCGAACGGATAATATGCTCGCGCATTCGCTGGCGCGCCAGCGCTTCATTATGCTGCTCCAGGGCCTGTAAAATCCCCTTGTGCTCGCGGATGGAAATGATCGCGTACTCTTCCTCAGTGACCTTATGCCCCATCGAAAGCCCGTTCCACATATTGCTGAGCAGCAGCTTCATTTTGCCATTTCCCGCCGCGTTCCATATCTCCATATGAAACGCCTGGTTCAGGTCTGAATATTCAGCTGAGTTATTTTCCGCCAGCGCTTTTTCCGCAGAGTAATGCACTTCGGCAATGCGCGAAATGTCCGTCCCGGGACGACACGCTTTAGCGACTGCTTCACTCTCCAGCAGCGCGCGAATCTCATAATGCTCGCGGATCGTTTGTTCGTTAATTCCCAGCACGACCGCCCCTTTATTGGGCCGGACTTTAATCAGCCCATCCGCAGCCAGTATCTGAAACGCTTCACGCACGGGCATACTGGACACGCCGACCATGGTGGCGATCCCTTCAAGGGTAATTTCTTGCCCTTCAACTAAATCTCGCGACAGTATAGCTTTACGTAATACTGCCGCGACCTGCTCTTTCGCTGAAAGAAGCTTAATTTTCCCTAATCGAGGCTTCTGCACTTTCCCAATCCTTCATGTGTTGACGCATTATTTCTGCCAGAGAGAGGAAATAACGCTGCGTTTCCTGCGCGATCTCGGCGCGATCGCCCTGACGAATAGCCTCCATCAGAGAGCTGAGTATTTGCGCCGACTCTTGATTATCCTCTTTCAGATACAGAATGACATAACCGATATAACCATCCAAAAACTGCTGATAAATTTTTTCCAGATAGCGATTATCAATATAAGAAATGAGCGTCTCGTGGAACGCCAGCTCTCGCGCTCGCTCACCGGAATGCCCCAGCGCGCGCGCGCTGGCCGCCAGCGATTCGCCCGCCGCTGCGGGTACCAATGAAAAAAGCTCCGTTGCCATCACCGCAATGGCCCGGAAAATATGGCTGACATGGTCAGGCGCCAGCCTGGCGACCTGCATATGGCGGTTTGGCAAACGCACCAGAAACCCTTCCTGCTCAAGGGCCTGTAGCGCTTCCCGAACCGGCATACGAGAAAGCCCCAGCTGTTCGGCAATACTCTCCTGCGCGAGTTCATCCCCCGGTTTCATGCTACCGGAAAGGATCTCGTAACGGAGCATTTGCGTAATGTGGTCCCTGGTCTGCTTTCTTT
This sequence comes from Klebsiella sp. CN_Kp106, assembly GCF_040064575.1. Lineage (NCBI taxonomy): Bacteria > Pseudomonadati > Pseudomonadota > Gammaproteobacteria > Enterobacterales > Enterobacteriaceae > Klebsiella > Klebsiella sp. CN_Kp106. The sequence goes on from NZ_JBEAIG010000062.1 coordinate 4,747, forward strand.
CGATTTTTTTCACAACGTCCTCGTTTATTACCGCTCAAGACGCGGGGAGTTTAGCAGATTTACCAGCAGGTTGAGTCATTCAGGGGTGGGAGAAAGCCATAAAAAAGCCGGAACCCAGGCTCCGGCTTTTCTTTTCATGAAACGTTATTTATTCACAAAGTCTTCGCCAAGGGCGATATCTTTCTTCAGCGTATCCAGCATCCCCTCCAGCGCCTGCTGCTCAAACGCGCTCAGCGTGCCGATAGACTGACGCTGCTCTACGCCATTTTTGCCTAACAGCAGCGGCTGTGAGAAGAAACGGGCATATTGACCATCACCTTCAACGTAGGCGCATTCCACTACCCCTTTCTCTCCCTGCATGGCGCGAACTAAGGAGAGACCGAATCGCGCGGCGGCCTGTCCCATCGAGAGCGTTGCTGAACCGCCACCGGCTTTTGCTTCCACAACTTCAGTACCGGCGTTTTGAATGCGCTTAGTTAAATCGGCCACTTCCAGCTCGCTGAAGCTGACGTCCGGAATTTGTGACAATAAAGGAAGGATAGTCACGCCTGAGTGGCCGCCAATCACCGGAACCTCAACATCTGATGAAGATTTGCCTTTCAGTTCGGCAACAAAGGTATTCGAGCGGATAATATCCAGCGTTGTGACGCCAAAGAGCTTGTTCTTATCGTAAACACCGGCTTTTTTCAGCACTTCTGCGGCAATCGCCACGGTGGTGTTCACCGGGTTGGTAATCACCCCGACGCAGGCCTGCGGACAGGTTTTGGCGATTTGCTGTACCAGATTTTTCACAATACCGGCATTAACATTGAATAAATCGGAGCGATCCATGCCGGGCTTACGCGCTACGCCCGCGGATATCAGCACCACATCAGCGCCTTCCAGCGCAGGGGTGGCGTCTTCGCCGGAAAAACCTTTGATTTTTACATCGGTAGGGATATGGCTTAGATCAACCGCCACGCCCGGGGTTACCGGAGCAATGTCGTACAACGAGAGTTCTGAACCTGAAGGCAGTTGGGTCTTAAGTAGTAGGGCAAGCGCCTGGCCAATTCCACCAGCGGCGCCGAGGACTGCAACTTTCATCCTAAACTCCTTATTATGGTTAAAATAGTCTTTCGTTACTCCGTCGCCTGGACCTTAATTCACAAGATGAACAATTACAATAATTATGGCTGAAGAATGCGTGGTCGTGCGCAGCGATGCAGCAGCTTCGCATTTTCCTCCCTGAGACTGACCATCCAGCAAAGCGTAGTACCGGATCGACTGTTGGTTACAATACACCCAGCACATTGAGCAGAACAACATCATTTAATAACATTTCATTTACTTTTGTGGCAATTTGCGCGCCGTGACGAAAGCATGTTCCTTATTAGGGTTTTTTGCTAAAATATGCGCCCTTCATAACATTATTTACGCTTCTCCCCTGCGGATTATTTGCATAAAAATGCATGTTTATGCATAATGATGTTGTTTTTACCACCATAATTGGGTGACTTATGCGTAGTTCGGCAAAACAAGAAGAACTGGTTAAAGCGTTTAAAGCGCTGCTTAAAGAAGAGAAATTCAGCTCTCAAGGTGAAATCGTTCAGGCCCTGCAAGAGGAAGGCTTCGATAATATCAACCAATCGAAAGTCTCACGTATGCTCACCAAGTTTGGCGCCGTACGCACGCGTAACGCCAAAATGGAAATGGTTTACTGCCTGCCCGCCGAGCTTGGCGTCCCGACGACCTCCAGCCCGCTAAAAAACCTGGTGCTGGATATCGATTATAACGATTCGGTCGTGGTTATTCATACCAGCCCAGGCGCAGCGCAGCTGATCGCCCGGCTTCTGGACTCCCTTGGCAAAGCCGAAGGGATTCTCGGCAGCATTGCGGGTGATGACACTATCTTTACCACCCCGGCCAGAGGTTTTACCGTTAAAGAGCTGCATGACGCCATTCTCGTCCTGTTTGAGCAGGAACTCTGATGCCCTTCCCTCTGGTTAGCGCCGGAGGGTATCCCTTCAAAAAATTATCATTTCTTTAACATTTTGTGTGTTTTTCCGCTTCTATACATTCATTTACGTGATGAAACCGGCTTAAGCGCACAAAAGATCAAATTCACCTATCCTTATGATTTTATTAGCCATAATGACCAAGCATGGCGAAGAAAAGACATTTCTAATTCTTATATGTTATAAAAAAGACATTTCTTTGTAATTATTTACATGAAAAACAATTAGCAAGGTATTAATATTTTCAGTGATTAGTGTATACTTGATTTTGTGATGAGGGTCACGAAACAAAGACCCCCAACAAAAAGATTCGACGAGGTGAACATCATGAAAATCAAAACCACTGTAGCAGCATTAAGCATCCTTTCCGTTCTGTCTTTCGGCGCCTTCGCCGCTGACTCTATCAACAGCGAACAGGCTCAAGGCCGTCAGGCAATCGGCACCGTTTCCGTCGGCGCGGTAAGTTCTTCCCCGATGGATATGCACGAAATGCTGAACAAAAAAGCACAAGAAGAAGGTGCTTCTTCATACCGCATTATTGAAGCACGTACCGGTGACCACTGGCACGCAACGGCTGAACTTTATAAATAAGATTTAACGATTGTCGGTCATTAACTGAAACAGAATCTCTCCAGCGGCCCCAGGTTCATTAAGCCTCCCGCCGCTGCAAATATTAAGGTTGGAGAAAAAATTATGAAAAGCGCAATTATCATCGCATCCCTGGGTCTGGCTTCCGTTCTCTCTTTCGGCGCAAACGCCGCCGTTAATCAAGTGAACGCCGAACAGGCGCAAAATCTGCAGTCCATGGGCACCGTTTCCGTTTCTCAGGTAGGCAGCGCGCCGATGGATATGCGTCAGGAACTGGCGGCTAAAGCTGAGAAAGAAGGCGCCAGCAGCTACCGTATTATTGAAGCCCGTACCGGCGATAACTGGCACGCTACGGCTGAGCTGTACAAATAAACCCTCGTCGTCTTATCCGACGACTTGCCCCCGCTCCGTCGGGGGCTTTTTTATGACTGCCGCACATTAAAACGCAGCTCCCCTTCCAGCTCCTCTTCCGCCTCATCAAAGAGCAGAATTAACGCGCCGAAACGCCGGCGCTGATTATCGCTTAAATGAATAAACTCAATCTCCAGCGGTAAGGGTAACAGCCCGGCGGTCACGGCTTCCCACAGAGAATCCAGGTTATTCACTTTCTCACGCGCTAAAGCAAAGGTACGAGAAAACTCACGATAAAAATCCTGCTGCTCAGCTATTTCATCAAAATCAAAGGTATAGGTAGTCATTGCCCGCATCCCGTCCACACCTGCAACTTTTCATAGCCCGGTCATCCCGGCGTGTAGTTCCACTCTGACGGCGGAATTCATACTCTGAGCGTTAAGTATAGCGATAAAAAAACCGACGCTTCGGCGTCGGTTCTGGCGGCTAGCTGTTGGTTAACACATGCTGGTACTTATGCAGCATCTCCACCAGCCTTCGTACCGGCTCGGTCACCTGCGGAGAGGCTTCCCAGTGCTGTAATTTTTGCTGGTAGATATCCAGTTCATCAAGCAAGCGGGCAAAATAGTAGCGGCGCTTATCATCACTACTGGCTGAAATGACGCGATCCGCAGTACGTCGCAGCTGCCGGTGAAAGGCCGACAGATCGTCATTTATCGGTACCGGCGCATCGCGCAGACGCTGATGCGCGATAATCAGGGTCAGCGCCAGACGAAAGCGGGCGATATCGCCAGGGAATTTATTCAGCAACAAAAAGAGCTGACGATACAGGGCCGGCAAGTGGTTCTCTTTACGTCGCGCCATATTGGTGGTCAGCGATGATACCGCCGCCGAGACAAACTGGTTGAGCAGCACGCGGCCGGTGCGGGCCTGCGAATTATCACGCACCAGCAGGATCACCATCAGCGCAAGGAAGCATCCGACAATCTGGCCCAGGGCACTATCAAGAAACTGGTTGAATTCAAACTTCATCGGATTGTCGAGCACCAGAATATTAATGGTGCTGGCCAGCGCCCCCAGCGAACCGAGCCGCCGCTTTTGTACCTCGATGCCGATAAAAAAGGCCATCACCGCCAGGCTGATACACAGCAGCAGCATACTTTGCTGCGTCGCGGGCATAATCACGAGGAAAAACAGCGCCCCCAGCGGTAACGCCGCCAGCGTGCCGTAGAGGAAATCGATAGCTACCATCCGCGGATTAGGTAAACGCATCGCTAAGGCCGTGACAACCGCAATCATGACCATCGCCCCGCTTCCTGAAGTCCAGCCGGTCCACAGCCAGAACAGCGTACCGAGGATACAGGAGATAGACGTACGCCAAAAGTTGACCATCGCATGGTGCCGCTCGGCGGATTCCGCCTTCACCACCACTTCGCCTTGCAGCACTTCTTCTTCAATACGGCTGATTTTGGTATTGCCGACCACGCCCCGCTTCAAAAGCAGATAGCGCGTCGCAGCGCCTACCCAGCTGTAGATTGTTACCGGCGTATTGTGCTCTCCCTTCCAGGTCAAGAAGCGGCGCATCCGCTTTAGCTGGCGGTGCACGTCCTGCACGGTCTCGACCGGTTCAGCAAACAGCTCGCGGTAATCATCCGTCACCATCTCAGGGCGTGTATTCTGAATCAAATAGGTTTCACAGGCCTGAGTAATTAAGGTCAGAGAGAGGGTATTGATCGCCTTCAGCCGCTGATTCACTTTTGCCCAGCGCGAGGACTCCATGATCAAGTTGCCGCGCATCCCTTCCAGCCCGTTGGTACGACGCACCAGCGCGCTCCAGGCCTTATCGACGTCATCTTTATCACCATGCGCCACGCAAAGCTGCATCAGGCGATAGTGATCGATCAGCAGATTATCCAGTTCAAGGTCGATCTCTTTTTTAATCGAACGCGGAGAAAACAGCAGGTCGGCCACAATGGCGCTGACGATACCGATGACAATCTCACTGCATCGCTCAACGGCGAACTGCGGCGCCAGCATCGGCTCTTCATGAATAGTGATAATAATGATAAGCGCGGTATAGCCCGCCAGGCCCCAGGCATAGGAGTTCTCAACCCGCACCAGCGAGGAGATCCAGGTGCAGAATCCGGCCCACAGGCAGCATACCAGCACCATCAGCAGCGGGGCGCGGATCATCAGGATGATGATCGCCAGCGCGGCGATACAGCCGATAAAGGTGCCGGCGATACGCAGCATCCCGCGATAGCGGATCGCCCCGGAGTAAGGCTCCCCGCCTGCGGCAAACGCCGGGCCGGCAGCAACGATGGCGGCGGTAAGCACCGCCCAGCGCGGCGTTTCCAGCTGAAAATGAAAACCGATGAATAACGCCAGCACCACCGCGCAGGCTAACTTAACGGCGAAGCGGAGATGCCGGAGTTCGATGGTGAAGATCCCCATGGCGATTAACCGAACTCACGCAGGCGCATCGCCAGTTTCTGGAAGAAGTTTGCCTGGCGAGTATCGCGATCCTCTTTACCTGTAATCACCACCGTCGCGGTGGTACCCGCAGGCCAGAGATTGCCCTGCTGTTGATCGAGGCGAATACGTACCGGCACCCGCTGTGCCAGACGTACCCATTCAAGGTTAGAATCAATAGAGGCTAGCCCTTTTGAATCGCTGCTGCTGCTGGCATTGGTGACGCCTGCAGCAATGCTGTCGACGGTGCCCCTGAGGGTGTGTACGCTTCCCAGCGGGGTAATTTCAGCACGAAAACCGGGGCGCACGCCCTCAAGCTTGGTCTCTTCAAGATAGGCCATAACGTAGAAGGTATTCTGCTTCACCAGCGCAACCGCGGTGGAGCCTCGGGTGATAAACTCGCCGCGGTAAACGTTCAGGTTGGTCACCCAGCCGTCGGCCGGGGCGCGAATCACCGTACGTTCAAGGTCAAGCTTCGCCAGGTCGCGACTTGCCGTCGCTTTGGCTAATTGATGCTCAACGGTTTGCAGAACGTTATTCGCCTGGTCTATCTCTTCCCGGGACATGGCCTGGACGCCAAGGCGGTTACGACGGCCGGCTTCGACGCGTTTCTCCTGCGCCAGAGTCTGATAGTAGGAGACATCGGCTTCAGCCTCGGCTAACGCCTTCTGGTAACGCGGCTGGTCAATGACGAACAAAACCTGGTCTTTCTTAACCAGTTGGTTATCCTTGATATTCACCTGCGAAATCAGGCCGGAGACATCGGGAGCGATGGCCACAATATCCGCACTAAAACGCGCATCGCGCGTCCAGGGCGAGGCGGTGTAATACACCCATGCGCGAAAAATCGCCATAAATGCAAGGATAACCAGTATCACAGTGATTGCGGTACGGAGGATATTTCTTGTTAGTGTTTTCACATCAACCTCAAACGAACAAACGTGATATCAGATAAAACAGGCAGCAATATAGCGCGGTATTAAACAGTGCCGGGTGCCAGACAAAATCATAGATGCCCGTTGGAACCAGCAGGCGGTGCACCAGCCAGAAGATGGCTAGCGACAATAGCAATTCAAAGAAGATCGGCGGAAACGACAAGCCGAAAATCACAATGACAGGAAACAGACTCATGATGACCTTGATAAGAAGCGTACAGGTGATATGCGCGATGCGTTTATTATTAAGCTAACTATATAGTAACGTAACAATTGCGGTCTTATCTATAATGTGTGATCTAAATCACTTTTAAGCCAGAGTGAATAATGGAACGATTAAAACGCATGTCCGTTTTTGCCAGAGTGGTCGAATTAGGTTCATTCACCGCCGCGGCCCGCCAGCTCCAGATGAGCGTTTCTTCCATCAGCCAGACGGTAGCCAAACTGGAAGATGAACTGCAGGTTAAGCTACTCAACCGCAGTACGCGCAGCCTTGGCTTAACAGAAGCGGGAAAAATATATTATCAAGGCTGTCGGCGAATGCTGTTCGAAGTCCAGGATGTCCATGAGCAGCTGTACGCGTTTAACAATACGCCCATCGGTACGCTGCGCATCGGCTGTTCTTCAACTATGGCACAGAATGTCCTGGCTCGCATAACCGCCGATATGCTCAAAGAGCACCCGGGTCTCTCAATCAATCTGGTCACAGGCATTCCCGCGCCGGACCTGATTGCGGACGGCCTGGATGTGGTTATTCGCGTGGGAGCGCTGCAGGATTCCAGCCTCTTTTCCCGCCGCCTGGGCTCCATGCCGATGGTGCTCTGCGCGGCAAAAAGCTACCTTCAGCACGCCGGATGTCCGGAAAAACCGGCGGATCTCGCCAGCCACTCGTGGCTGGAATACAGCGTCCGGCCGGATAACGAATTTGAAATCATCGCTCCGGAAGGGATTTCAACCAAGCTGATCCCTCAGGGCAGATTCGTCACCAACGATCCGATGACGCTGGTGCGCTGGCTGACGGCAGGCGTCGGCGTGGCTTACGTTCCGCTGATGTGGGCGATCGAAGAGATCAACCGCGGCGAACTGGAGATCCTGCTGCCGAGCTACCAGTCCGATCCGCGACCGGTATACGCGCTGTATACCGAGAAAGATAAGCTGCCGCTTAAGGTACAGGTATGCATTAATTACCTGACTGAGTATTTCGTCGGGGTGGCGAAGATTTACCAGGGGATGCACGGCCGGGGGATTGCCCGCTAGCGGCCCGAGCCCGCCACAGAGGGTAAGAACAGATTATCGGGCCCGGCATCGGAAATAATCTGCGTTACGTCGCGGAGATTGCCGATACGCACCTCGCCGGAACGATCAAATTTGCTTTTGTCGATTAATAATAGCGACTGTGCCGCCCGTTTCAGAAGCAGCGATTTGTAGGCAGCATTATTGGCGCTGGAATCCCAGAGTACGCCATCGTTATCGATCCCCTCGCAGGAAAAAATAAACAGATCGATCTCCAGCGATTTGACCTGAGAGAACAGCGCCGGATTAACGTAATAACCATACTGACGCAGGAGCTGCCCCCCGGCGCTGATCAGCTGGATCCGCTCACGGCGGCCCAGCTCTACGCAGACCGGATGGCTATTGGTAAACACCGTCAGGGTCATATTCGGTAGCTGACGCGCCAGAAACCAGCAGGTTGAGCTGGCATCCAGGGCGATCGTCATCCCTTCATCAATCCACGCCAGCGCCGTACGCGCGATATCAGATTTATGGGCATAATGGCTTTTCACGCGGCTATGAAAAGGCTTCTCGCCGTTGTGATTGTTACGCTGGAGAACGCGCGCCTGCCCGTGGCTACGCTGAAGACGCCCCTGCTTCTGCAGCTCGCTCAAATCGCGACGAATGGTCTCGATACTGACCTGCAGCAGATGGGACAACGCTTCGGTGGTTAAGGTGTGATGCTGGTTGAGTAGTTCGACTATCTGCTGCTGACGCGCGGCTTTCATCGCGACTCCGCGGAGGTGATTTGCGCTTTCGCCGCGGGCGAAAGCGCCTTGAGAAGTATCAGGCGGTACCGCCGACGGTGAGTTTATCCACTTTGAGCGTTGGCTGACCGACGCCAACCGGTACGCTCTGGCCCTCTTTGCCGCAAACGCCGACGCCGCTGTCCAGCTTCAGATCGTTCCCCACCATCGAAATCTGCTGCATCGCTTCGATACCTGAACCGATAAGCGTCGCGCCCTTCACCGCTTTGGTCACTTTACCTTTTTCAATCAGGTAGGCTTCAGACGTGGAGAAGACAAATTTCCCGGAGGTGATATCCACCTGACCGCCGCCGAAGTTCGGCGCGTAGATGCCGTAATCGACCGATTCGATAATCTCCTGCGGCGTAGATTTCCCCGCCAGCATGTAGGTGTTGGTCATACGCGGCATAGGCAGATGCGCGTAGGATTCGCGACGACCGTTACCGGTTGGCGCCACGCCCATCAGCCTGGCGTTGAGCTTGTCCTGCATATAGCCTTTGAGAATGCCGTTTTCGATCAAAACGTTATACTGGCCCGGCGTGCCTTCATCATCAATGGCAAGGGAGCCGCGACGGTGAGCAATGGTGCCATCATCCACTACGGTGCACAGCTCAGAGGCCACCAGTTCGCCCATATGGCCGCTGAATACCGACGTCCCGCGACGGTTAAAGTCACCTTCCAGGCCGTGACCGACGGCTTCATGCAGCAGGACGCCAGGCCAGCCCGCGCCCAGCACAACCGGCAGCATCCCGGCAGGCGCCGCGACGGCGGTCAGGTTGACCAGCGCCATACGCACGGCTTCTCTCGCCCAAACATCCGCGCGAACGTCGCCATCCTGCGAGTCCAGGAAATAGTCGTAGCCAAACCGGCCGCCGCCGCCGCTGGCGCCGCGCTCGCGTTTGCCATCCTCTTCCACCAGCACGCTGACGGAAAGGCGAACCAGCGGGCGAACGTCCGCCGCCAGCGTGCCGTCGGTGGCGGCGACAAGAATTAACTCGTAGACGCCGGTCAGGCTGGCGGAAACTTCCTGCACCCGCTTATCGGCCGCGCGGGCGGTTTTATCTACCCGGCGCAGAATATCCAGCTTCTCTTCCCGGCTCATACTTTGCAGCGGATCGATGCTGGTATAGAGGGAACGATGTTCCACCCCGCCAAGGGTATGCACTTTACCATCCCCATGGTCGCGTACAATGGTGCGGGCCGCCTGTGCGCTCTGTTCCAGCGCCAGTCGACTAATCTGGTCAGCATAGGCAAAGCCGGTTTTTTCCCCGCTCACCGCGCGGACGCCAACGCCCTGGTCGATATTGTACGAACCATCTTTAATGATGCTGTCTTCAAGAACCCAGGACTCGTGATAGCTCGACTGAAAATAGAGATCGCCGTAATCCAGACGGCGCTCGGCCAGCTGGCCAAGAATGGTAAACAGATCCTGATGATTCAGGCCGTTTGCCGACAGTAATTGTTCACTTACCAGGTTCAGACTCATCGTTTTGCTACTCGTTTGTTGCCGCCTCAGGGGCGGAAATAAAAAAGGCTATCTATTGAGAGTGCGGTAATTACGCACAATCGTCAAATCATTGCTTTTTGTCGCTCCGCGCCTGGCGCAGCACTTCGTTAATTTGCGGCTGATCGATAGGACCGGTGATGCGATAGCGCAAAATAGAGACCTTGTTCCACAGCGGCCCCAGTACCTTACTGGCAGCAAAGACCGCGGCGCCGATAATCGGGTTAACGGCAAAGGCCGCGGCGACGCCCACGGTCGCAGAAATCTCCGGCGCGACCACGGCCTGCATATCCAGCTGACGACGCACGAGATCCACCGACCCCTTCATGGCGATATCCGCTTCCAGACCATCGACCAGCGTATCGTCGGTATGCAGAACGCCGTCTTTAATCCACGCCGTACTGCGAATGGAATCAAAGTAGAACCCTTCGCTGAACGTATCGCTAAAGTCGAAGCGCAGCTTGCGCAGCAGCGCGTCAACGCTCAACAAACGCAGAAGCTGGCCGGCATGACCGGTGCTGAGGTCGGTAAATTCGCCTTTTCCAAGACGGCTTTTGAGGATCCCATTAAGCGAGGCAACGTCGGGCTGCCACGGCGGCGCACGCCAGTGCAGGTCATAATCGATATCAAACGACGAACCTTTTACCGGCGTGGAGACGCCGAAGAAGTTCACGAAATCGTCGGTTTTATTGCCGTGCAGCTTACCTTTCAAAGAGGTTCGTACGCCCGCCGGCGCGCTCACCCATACGCCATCGGTCGTCAGACGGCCAAAACCGGTATCGACCAGTCCGTTCGCCAGCGTCAGGGTATCGCCGCGAATATCAAAATCCCCTTCGATACGGCCATATTTTTGCCCCCACAGCCAGCACTCGGCGCAGCGAAGCTGAAGGTCCGGCCAGCCGTGGAAATCAATGTTGGTATCGGCCAGCGGGGCGCTGCTTTTTTCTGTACCGCGGCTTTTCGCCGCCGTTGGGTTGTAGTAGAGATAGCGAATGGCCGCCAGCCACGGGGCGTTCTTCCGCATCGTCAGGGTTGCGTTGACTTCACGCCCCTGGGCTTCGATCTTCGTTCCCCCGGCATCGGGCCGGGAGACAAGGCTAACGTTATTCCAGCTCTGCCCCGCCATCGTTAACGCTGGCGTTCGCAGCGTGACCTGCTCCGGGAAGACGAGATTACTGCTGACGTCATTCGCCGCTCCGCCCTGGAACAGCGCCAGCCACTGCGCGCCATCCATCGGCGGCATATTCAGCTCCACGCCCGGCTGCTCGGGAAGCGGAGAAACGGCTTTACTGTCCGTGGTTAAAATAGCGCGGTCCAGGGTCAGCTTATGACCCAGCAGCCAGCGGCTATTAATATGATTCTTCGCCCCCATGGACCCGGCCAGATTAAAACTGCTTAAGCCGCCATCGACCTTAATTTTTACCGGCAACGGCTCCCCGGCCTGCTTATCTAACGGCGCAGGTAAGTGACTACTTACACTCTTCAGGTCAGCGTTGAGGTCAACCTTATAGGCCGCGCTACCGCGATACGGAAGCTCAATCGCGACTTTTCCGTCCCAGGGCACGCTGCCGCTCAGGGTGCCGTCCAGGGATTTCGGCAATAAACCGGTACGCGCAGGCTGCCAGCTGGCGTTCATCCCGACGTTCACGAGAAATGCTTTCGCGCCTTCGGTGGTCGAAAAATCAAGATTCAGCGGCTGATTAAACCAGCTCGCGCTCATCGGTTCGCTTTTCAGGTCGCCGTTTACAAAGCTGAATTTACCGCTCAGGTTCTGCAATGTGGTATCGATAGGCTTGATAAACAAGCTGTTATTGTTCAACCGGACATCACCTTTAGCGGTGGTCATCTCGCCATCCAGGGGGATATCAAGATGTAAGCGAGCGCTAACATTACCGTCCAGCTGGAGCTCATCCAGCGCCGCGCCCAGCGTCTCTTTCAGCGGCGTCTCGTTAAAATAAGGGCCAACCTCTTTACCCGGGCCGTTAACGTCGGCATCAATCAGCAGCTTTTCTCGCGAATAGTCGGGAATCACCGCATCGAGATTGCTGGCGGTCACATTGCCGAGCATCGCCTTATCGGCCTTCATCCATAGCCCATCATTGATAAAGTTAAGGTCGATATTAAGCCCGGTAAGCGCGGGCCAGTCAGGCTGAAAGGCAAAGGTGGCGTTCTTGAGCGGCACCGTGACCTGGAATTGCCCCTCATTATGCTTGTACGGGAAAAGATGCGGGTTACCGCCATAAGCCAGCGTAGCATCGGTGGCCTGACCGCCTTTAATGGCTCCGCTGAGGTAATCCACCAGCGCTTTGCCCATCAGATTTTCCGGGAAGTAGCGCCAGGCCTGTCCGCCATCGTTGGTACTGATACCGGCCAGAATACCGAGCCAGGGTTCGTCGCCCTGCGGCTGCAGATAGCGGAACCCACCGCGAGCGCGAACGCCGGTAGCCTGTACGTCAATATCGCGACCATCGAGCATAAAACCCTTGTCATTCTTCACCCAACTGAGGGTCGCATCGCCTTTGGCGATCTCCAGCGGCGCACGAAAGACCGTTTCATAGGGCATTTTCGCCTGCGTCATGCTGGCATGCAGAGTACCGTTTTCTACGCTCCCGGCAATGTTGCCGGAGAAATGCTCAGCCCCTGGCAGCAGCTTCCACTGCTTCCAGGACATGTCGCTCCAGTCCGCCCGGAAGCGCGTTTTTTCCGCCATTTGCAGCGGAATATCCAGCGCCAGAAGATTGATTTTGCCGTCCGGCTGCGTCGTACGCCAGATTTCGCCCAGCGACGGAGCCAGTTTATCCGCCATCGGCTGCAGCCCGGTCAGACCGCTAAGGTTAAGGTTGCTGGCGCGAATGCGCAGCTCATCGCTGCGTTGACCATTTTTTCCGCCCACATCCTGAGCCGGGATCCACGCCATCGACAGCGCGCCGCGCGGCCAGGGTTTGTCATCCATCGAGATGCGCGTATCAGGGATGTGAAAGCCCCAGCTTTGATTATCGCGATAGATGTGAGCCGTCAGATTATCAACCGACAGATGGTGCTTCTCTTTATCGCCCTGCCAGCTGGCGCCGCCTTTTTTAAGCCATACATCGCCGCTGGCGACATCGCCTTTGTCGATAGTCATCCAGCCTTCCAGGCTAAACCGCGCGCTCTGCAGGGCGATGTTGTCCTGCATCCAGCGCCCAAGCCACGGCTTAACGTCGATATCATCCGCCTGAAGCCAGACGCGCCCCTTATTGAGCAGGCCGTCTTCATCGCGCAGGTCCATTCGCACCTGCATCACGCCGTGCTGGCCGGTCAGGCTGCTGAGACTAAGCTGCCCCTCCGCGCGATGGCGATTTTTACCGTTCAGCCAGGTAAGCTGCGGAATGGTGAGCTCCGCACGCTGGCCGGAGATGGTCAGAAAGCTCAGATGGCTATCGCGAAGAATAAAGTGATCGAACTGGCGGAGGAAAAGATCGCTGATACGGTCGGTTTTCAGCCCTTCACCGCTATTATTCGTTTGAATGGGGGTATTGGTATGAACCTGCAGCTGCCAGAAGGTCAGATCGCGAAACTGCCAGCGCATATGCAGCAGGCTTTGCCAGACGTCGAGCGCCAGGGTGACGCGTTTAGCGGAAAGCTCGCCGCCATCATTCAGGCCGGCCTTAACATCGCGGACATCAAGCGTCGGGCCAAAAGTCTGCCAGCTGGCGACAATATTTGAAGCATCGACCGGTACGCCGGCCATCGCGGAGACTTTTTCCAGCACCTGCGGACGCCAGCTGTTTAACTGCGGCAGAACGAGACGCAGACCGCTCACCAGCAGTGCGACGACAACAATCAATGTTGCCACGGTGAGCAGTAATATCCCGGGCAGTCGCCTCACGCATCTCTCCTTGTCAGCCTGTTACGCGTCATCCTTTTGCCCGCCTCTTTATCCCGACATCAGCAAGCAAAACGGATGATTACATCATTACTACATCAAACTGCTCTTGATTATAGAGCGGTTCAATTTGCACTTTGACCTGCTTACCGACAAAGATCTCGACTTCTGCCAGCGCGTGCGACTCTTCCCCTTTCAGCGTTTCCGCTACCGCAGGAGAAGCATAGACCAGGAACCGGTCGGAATCGTAGGCATGATGCACGCGCACGATCTCGCGCATGATTTCATAGCACACCGTTTCCACCGTTTTCACCGTACCGCGACCGTGGCAGGTAGGGCACTCATTACACAGCACATGCTCCACGCTTTCGCGAGTACGCTTGCGGGTCATCTCTACCAGCCCAAGCTGGGAGAAGCCGTTGATGCTGGTTTTAACCCGGTCTTTGCTCAGCGCCTGCTCAAGAGAGTGCAGCACCCGACGGCGGTGATCTTCATTATTCATATCAATGAAATCGATGATGATAATCCCACCGAGATTGCGCAGCCGCAGCTGGCGGGCAATCGCCTGGGTCGCCTCAATATTGGTATTAAAGATAGTATCGTCAAGATTACGGTGACCGACGAATGCCCCGGTGTTGATATCAACGGTGGTCATCGCTTCCGTTTGGTCAATGATCAGATAGCCGCCTGATTTCAGTTCAACTTTGCGTTCCAGAGCGCGCTGGATTTCATTTTCCACGTCAAAGAGATCGAAAATCGGCTGACGGCCGCTGTAGTGCTCCAGCTTGCTGGTCATCTCCGGAATATATTCGGCGGTAAACTCCAGCAGCGATTCGTAAGTCAGACGAGAGTCAACGCGAATCCGGTCAAGATGCGCATCGGCGAAATCACGCAGCACGCGCTGCGCCAGCGCCAGTTCGCCGTACATTTGATATCGGGTCTGCTGGCGCTTTTTGCGTTCCATCACTTTTGTCCAGACGCGCTTGAGATAGGCGGCATCTGCTGCCATCTCCTGCTCATGAACGCCTTCCGCCGCGGTACGGATAATGAATCCGCCCTGCTCGTCACAGTATTCAGAGACCACTTTTTTCAGGCGTTCACGTTCCGCTTCGCTTTCAATACGCTGAGAGACGCCGACGTGCGAAGCGCCGGGCATAAAGACCAGATAGCGAGAGGGAATGGTGATATCGGTGGTCAGGCGGGCGCCTTTGGTACCGAGGGGGTCTTTCACCACCTGCACCATTAAATCCTGCCCCTGGCGCACCAGCTCGGAGATATCGCGGACGGCGAACTGTTTTTGCTCTTCGCCCGCCACGCACTCGGTGTGCGGCATAATATCGGAAGCGTGCAGAAACGCGGCCTTATCCAGGCCAATATCTACAAAAGCCGCCTGCATTCCCGGCAGCACCCGACTGACACGACCCTTGTAGATATTGCCTACTATTCCGCGTCGCGCTTCACGCTCAATATGAATTTCCTGAAGTATACCGCCATCAATATAAGCGACGCGCGTTTCTGATGGCGTTACGTTAACTAATAATTCAGCAGTCATCTTTATCCCTTTTCTTCACGCAGTGAGTTAAAGTTACTTAGCAACTCATACGTTTCCACCAGCGGTAAGCCAACGACGGCGTGATAGCTGCCATTTATCTTCCTGACGAAACAGCCACCCAACCCCTGAATACCGTATGCACCTGCTTTATCTAAAGGTTCGCCGCTGGCGACATAATCGGCGATATCCTGCCCTGAGAGCACGCGGAAAGTGACCTCCGTGACCACCAGGCAATCCAGCGTCTGCCGCTTATCAGCCAGCGCCACGGCGGTCATCACCTGATGAGTCTTTCCGGAAAGCATGCGTAGCATCTCGGCGGCGTGCCCGCCATCGCGCGGTTTTTCCAGCACTTCACCGTTAAGGATGACAATGGTATCCGCGCCTAAAACCGGGAGATCGCGCGGTGCCAGCGCGACGCCAGCCTGGGCCTTTTCGCGCGCCAGCCGGACCACATACTGCTGGGCGCTCTCCTGCGGGCGGCGCTGTTCCTCAATACCGGGAACCACGCGCTCAAAAGCGAGGCCAAGCTGTGTCAGCAGTTCCTGCCGACGCGGAGAACCTGAAGCAAGATACAGAGTCGTCATATCAACCTTATTGCACCGCAAACTGCTGGCGCACTTTACGCATCAGCAGGAAAATCCATGGCCAGAGCACACCGTTTACTACACTACTCCAGAACACTTCCGGACGGAAAGAGACGTTGATCACTAAAAACTCTGCCCAGAAAACAATGATATCCACGGAGAGGGATAACATGACCACCACCAGCGCCTGTTGCCAAAGCGCCAGGTTGCGGAACAGTTGATACTTCAGCGCAACCAGATAAGCCACAATACTTAATGATAGTGCGCGAACGCCAAGCGTCGACCCGCTGATGAGATCGAGGATCGCGCCCATCACAAAGCCTGTGCCAACGTTAACCCGGTGGGGTAGCGCGAGGATCCAGTACAACAGGATAAGCAATACCCAGTTTGGCCGGTAGACGCTAATGTCCGCCGGCCAGGGCATAATCTGCAGCAATAGTGCGATAAGAAACGAGAGCCAGATAACCCAGCGTCCCTGGCTACGGTAACTTGCCACTATTGCCCTCCTGCTGGCAGAGGCTGCTGTGGCATACCGGTTGCCGGCGCGGGCATCTGCGGCCCCATCGCATCCGGCGCAGGCAGAACCTGCGGCATCATCTGCATCAGGCGTTCATTCGCTACGCGATGAACCTCTTCCGGCGTCATCGGATTCGCGCCGTTGCGATCGGCTCCCCACAGCAGCAGCAGATAACGCAAGCGCTGCAGACCGGCAGTCGGACGCGCCTGAATCACCGTATACGCACGCTGCGTATCCAGCTTAACGGACGAAACCACCCCGACCGGATACCCTTCAGGGAAGCGGCCGCCGAGACCCGAAGTGACCAGCACGTCGCCGACGCGAATATCGGTATTGGCCGGCAGATGTTCCAGCTGTAAATCGTCAGTACAACCGTTGCCTGCGGCAATGACGCGAATATCGTTACGCAGTACCTGAATCGGTAACGCATGCGTGGCATCGCAAATCAGCAGCACGCGGCTGGTCAGCTTCGCGACCGCGACCACCTGACCCACAACGCCTTTATCGCTGATAACCGGCTGGCCTTCGTAGACGCCGTTAACGCTGCCTTTATCGATAACCACCTGATCGCTATAGGGGTCGTTAACCGTTGAGATGACCTGGGTCACCATTTTTTGCTCGTCCTGGCGCAGCGGAGAGCCCAGCAGCTCGCGTAGACGCGCGTTCTCCTGTTTGTACTGACCCAGCATCAGTAAGTCGCTGTTCTTGAGCAGCAACTCCTGACGCAGCGCGCGATTTTCCAGTTCGAGCTGATCGCGGGTGGCCAGCGTTTGCGAAACGCTATCCAGCAGTTCCCGGGGACCATTAGAGACAAAGTAGAAAGGGCTGACGGCTGTATCCATGTACGTTCGAATTTGGCTGAACGTACCCAGGCGGCTGTCGGCGATTATCACGCCAAGCGCCACCAAAACCGCCAGAATAAGGCGAATCTGTAGCGACGGGCCACGGCTAAAAATTGGCTTCATAGGCTATGCGTATTCTCGTGTCAGTTAAGATCGGGGCAGCCGTAGGCCAGCTACCCGGATCTCAGGCTGACTACTCTTCGCTGAACAAGTCGCCGCCGTGCATATCGATCATTTCCAGTGCCTTACCGCCGCCACGAGCGACGCAGGTCAGTGGATCTTCTGCAACTACGACAGGGATTCCTGTCTCTTCCATTAACAGACGGTCAAGGTTGCGAAGCAGAGCACCGCCGCCGGTCAGAACCATCCCGCGTTCGGAGATATCGGAAGCCAGCTCCGGTGGGCACTGTTCCAGCGCGACCATCACCGCGCTGACGATACCGGTCAACGGTTCCTGCAGCGCTTCGAGGATTTCGTTGGAGTTCAGAGTAAAGCCGCGCGGAACGCCTTCAGCAAGGTTACGCCCGCGAACTTCGATTTCGCGGACTTCATCACCCGGATAAGCGGAGCCGATTTCGTGCTTAATGCGTTCTGCGGTCGCTTCGCCAATCAGGGAGCCATAGTTACGACGGACATAATTAATGACGGCTTCGTCAAAACGGTCGCCGCCGATACGGACAGAAGAGGAGTAAACCACGCCGTTAAGGGAGATGACCGCCACTTCAGTGGTACCGCCGCCGATGTCCACAACCATTGAACCGGTTGCTTCGGAGACCGGCAGGCCTGCGCCGATCGCAGCCGCCATCGGCTCTTCAATCAGGAAGACTTCACGGGCGCCAGCGCCCTGTGCGGACTCACGAATCGCGCGACGTTCAACCTGGGTCGCACCAACCGGCACGCAGACCAGCACGCGCGGGCTCGGACGCATAAAGCTATTGCTGTGCACCTGTTTAATAAAGTGCTGGAGCATTTTTTCGGTAACGAAGAAGTCGGCGATAACGCCGTCTTTCATTGGGCGAATAGCTGCAATGTTGCCCGGTGTACGCCCAAGCATCTGCTTCGCTTCATGACCCACAGCGGCGACGCTTTTCGGCGATCCGGCACGATCCTGACGAATGGCCACAACGGAAGGCTCATTCAATACGATGCCTTGTCCTTTTACATAAATCAGGGTATTCGCGGTACCCAGGTCAATGGACAGGTCATTGGAAAACATGCCACGAAATTTTTTTAACATACTAAGGGATAATCCTGAAAGCTGGGGCGGAAAACAAAATCCGCTTACTTTACCAACCACGCGCAGCAGCGACAAGGCGCAAAAATCATCTGCTGCGGTGAAAATTAGTGCAGTTCGTTACCTTTGTTACAAATTTGACTGAGTCCGTCCAACGCAGAAATCTTCAGCAGCGCTCCGCGCTTGAATCTGCAACCTGTCAAAGGTCATTCACTGGCATTTACATTGCGACAATCCGGCAGGTAGACAAGCACACCCCCATCACTATGGCGCGCATTATTCTACGTGAAATCACGCTAAACGGCAGATCAAACAGAGTATCTTTGCGAATATTTTTTCACATTTGTGTCAAGTGGCTGTGAGGCGGCAAAAAATTCCCCCTGGCCACCGGTAACACCGCATTGAGACAGCACCTGCCACTCGCTTCGGCTGAGTACGCCGGTTGCGAAAACCTGAACCGGCATTCCTTTACAGGCTTCTACCAGGCTCTGCACCAGCAGCTGATTTTCACTGCGTTTTTCTATATTGCGCGATAACCCCGAATGCAGCTTAATCACTTCAACATCGAGCTGCTTGATCCAGCTGGTTCCAACCAGCGTCAAACCGGCCTGAACCACGGCAATTCGAATACCTAAAGCGTTAACCAACCGCATAACCGGCTGCAGGCGGCCGATATATTGACAAACATCCGCCTCTGCAAGTTCAAAAATAATACGTCGACGGTGCGATTTTTCGCATTGCATCAAAGTATCGCGCAGCCAGCGCTGGAATCGAGGGCGGATCAAGGACTCGACCGTCACCTGCAGCGCGAGGTTTTCTTCCGGCCAAAAGCCTAAAAACGGCAGCAATCGCGTAATTTGCAAACGGTCATACTCCTCCGCCAGGCCAAACTGCAGCACCATCGGCATATATTCGGCCGCAATCACCTCTTCCTTACCATCATAAAGACGGCACATTAGCTCACGATGATGTACGCGACCATCACGAGTGACGGCGGGTTTCTGGTAAAGTCGCGGGCCGCCGCGGCTAAGCATTTGCTCGATAAGCGTACGCCAGCGCACGTTGCCACGCCCTTTCTCCGGCAGAGAATCGTCATAGACGGCCCAGCTGTTGCTGCCCTGCAGCACCGCATTACGCGTGGCCGCTTCCGCATGCTCCATTACCTGGGCCGCCGTTTGTCCGCTGCGGAAAGCGCAGATCCCGATATGCATCATATCGTCACGATCGAGAATTCGCGTCGGCGGCAGGGCATCCATGGCTTTCAGGAGTAACCCGGCAATGCTGTCCGCCTCTTTCAACGTGCGATGCGGAAGCAGGACGGCAAAATCGCTGCGGTGGTAGCGAGCCAGCAGTGCGCCAGGGTAGCGCATAATAAAAGTGGAAAGCATGTTGATCAGCGTAAAGTAATGTTCTTCGGTCGCTGCGCGCCCCCAGTTATCGCGCAGCAGGTCGAAATCCGGCAGGCGGATCATCATTACGATGCCGTATGACCCCACTTTCTCCTGATCTTCAAGCAGCGTCGACAGCTGATTATCAAAAAATAATCGGTTACTCAGCCCGGTTTTTGAATCCTGCGCGACATAGGAACGGATCAGGGTATCCATGCGGCTTCGCTGATCGCTGGCGAACTGAAGTTCGGATAGCAGCATATCCAGCGCGCTACTGGTATTCGCCGGCCACTCGTGTACCGACCCTCGCACCTGCGGTCCGCGTTCGCCATTAAGAATACGCGCAGTGCGGAGTTCCAGTAGCTCCTGGCCCGCCAGCTGGCGACGGATCCAGCGCACGGAAAAAAAGATAATCAGCACCATAAAACCAATAGCAATGGAGAGCGGCGCGGTGATGTGCAGTGAACGGAAGTAATTGGCCATCGGATCCAGGTACACCAGATGGATTGCCATACCGGGCTGCTTGAGCGACGGTACCGTGATATCGCGAAACTGATTGCTGCTACCTAAAGGACGATAGTTATCGGTGCGGGAATGGCTATAGACCGATTTGCCATTAAGCTGAAAGTCAACGCGCGTCGCGTCGATCGGCGTCATCAGCTCATCCATCTGCGGTTCAATCTGGTCAAAAGACATAGAGACCAGACGGTTATCCAGCATGGTCGCCACCGCCTGAACGCGGTTGGTCATTTTTAGCTGAATGCCGTTATAAAAACTCAGCGAAGCGCCAATCAGCGTGACAAAGATCGTCAGGCTGGTGAGTAACGTGACAAACGCTGAGAATTTCGTCGTTAATCGCATCCCTGTGTTAACTCCGCGTGTGAATGACTACCCGATAAACATCCGGGCTCCTGTGCTGGCGCCTAAACTAAAGTAAGCACTAACTTTCTAAAGAGCGACGCATACTATCAAAGCTGGCGCATCTGGCAATTTATTGCGTTACATCGGTGTAATAATGCCGTTAGCGAGTATAGTCTGCAGAAAAAATTTTCCAATCATCCAACCTATGAGGACCGGCGCATGCAGGCTTTAATCTTAGAACAGCAGGATGGCAAAACTCTCTCTTCGGTGCAAACCATTGACGCCAGCCAGCTGCCGCAGGGGGATGTGACAGTGGATATCCACTGGTCCAGCCTCAACTATAAAGATGCGCTGGCCATCACCGGTAAAGGAAAAATTATCCGCAACTTTCCGATGATTCCTGGCATCGATTTTGCCGGTTTTGTCCACAGCAGCGAGGATCCGCGTTTCCACGCCGGCCAGCAAGTCCTGCTGACCGGATGGGGCGTGGGGGAAAACCACTGGGGCGGACTGGCGGAGCGCGCTCGCGTTAAAGGCGACTGGCTGGTGGCGATGCCGCAAGGCCTGGATGGTCGTAAAGCCATGGTCATTGGGACCGCCGGTTTCACCGCGATGCTGTGCGTGATGGCGCTGGAAGACGCCGGGGTTCGTCCGGAAGATGGCGAAGTCGTGGTCACCGGGGCCAGCGGCGGCGTCGGCAGTACCGCGGTCGCTTTGCTGCATCATCTCGGGTACAAGGTGGCGGCGGTTTCCGGGCGCGAAAGCACCCATGAATATCTTAAAAACCTCGGCGCGCAGCGCATTCTTAGCCGCGATGAGTTCGCCGAAACCCGCCCGCTGGAAAAACAGCTGTGGGCCGGTGCCGTTGATACCGTTGGCGATAAGGTGCTGGCAAAAGTGCTGGCGCAGATGAACTACGGCGGCTGCGTGGCGGCCTGCGGTCTGGCAGGCGGCTTTGCCCTGCCCACGACCGTGATGCCGTTTATTCTGCGTAACGTGCGCCTGCAGGGCGTTGATTCGGTAATGACGCCAGCCGCGCGCCGGGCCGAGGCCTGGCAGCGTCTGGTGCGCGATCTGCCGGAATCCTTCTATGCGCAAAGCGCGACGGAAATCTCCCTCGCCGAAGCCCCTGAATTTGCCGATAAGATCATGACCAATAAGATTCAGGGGCGCACGCTGGTTAAAATCGCCTAATCTGCAATTTTTCGTGACATATTCGCAATAACGCTCCGCCTCCGTCATGCTAAGAAAAACGCACGACGGAGGATGCCATGAAATCCAAAAAACTGACGGAAGCCGACGTAACGGCAGAATCCGTTTTTATGCTGCAGCGTCGCCAGATCCTGAAAATGTTGGGAATTAGCGCCACCGCCCTTTCCCTCTCACCCTCCGCGCAAGCTGACCTGCTGGATTGGTTTAAAGGCAACGACCGCCCGCCGGCGCCGGCAGGTAAAGCGCTGACGTTCGATAAACCGGCGCAATGGCAAAACACTCTCACGCTCACGCCGGAAGATAAGGTATCAGGCTACAACAACTTTTATGAGTTCGGCCTGGATAAAGCCGATCCGGCGGCCAATGCCGGAAGCCTGCGCACTGATCCCTGGACGCTGACGATTGGCGGCGAGGTGGCAAAACCCCTTACGCTCGATCATGACGACCTGACCAGCCGATTTCCGCTGGAAGAGCGAATTTACCGGATGCGCTGCGTCGAAGCCTGGTCGATGGTGATTCCCTGGGTCGGCTTCCCGCTGCATAAATTGTTATCGCTGGTCGAGCCCACCAGCAATGCGCGCTACGTCGCGTTTAAAACGCTTTATGCGCCTGAGCAGATGCCGGGTCAAAAAGACCGTTTTATCGGCGGCGGGCTGGCGTATCCCTATGTCGAAGGGCTGCGGCTCGACGAGGCCATGCATCCTCTGACGCTGCTTAGCGTAGGCGTGTATGGCAAAGCGCTGCCTCCGCAAAACGGTGCGCCGGTCCGACTCACCGTGCCCTGGAAGTACGGTTTCAAAGGGATTAAGTCTATCGTCAGTATCGAGCTGACGCGTGAACGTCCCCCCACGACCTGGAACCTCGCCGGACCTGAGGAGTATGGCTTCTACGCCAACGTCAATCCGCATGTCGATCACCCCCGCTGGTCGCAGGCAACTGAGCGCTTTATCGGCGCAGGCGGCGTACTCGACGTCAAACGCCAGCCAACACTGCTCTTCAACGGCTATGCTGACGAAGTGGCTTCGCTCTACCGGGGCCTGAATTTGCGGGAGAATTACTAGTGCGCCTGACTGTAAAGCAGATTACCTCGCTGAAAGTGCTTCTCCATCTGGCCGGATTTTTGCCTTTTGTCTGGCTCTTCTGGG
Organism: Klebsiella sp. CN_Kp106; assembly: GCF_040064575.1. Taxonomy (NCBI): domain Bacteria; kingdom Pseudomonadati; phylum Pseudomonadota; class Gammaproteobacteria; order Enterobacterales; family Enterobacteriaceae; genus Klebsiella; species Klebsiella sp. CN_Kp106. The sequence continues at coordinate 27,809 of NZ_JBEAIG010000062.1, forward strand.
CCGGACATCAGGGGTATTTCAGCGCCGACCCGGCAAAGGATATCCAGCACTTTACCGGTAGGATGGCTCTTAAATTCCTGCTGGCTACCTTGCTTGTTTCGCCGCTGGCGCGCTACGCTAAACAGCCGTTATTGATACGCACCCGGCGCTTACTTGGTTTATGGTGCTTTGCCTGGGCTACGCTGCATTTGACCAGCTATACGCTGCTCGAACTTGGGATTAACAATCTGGCGCTATTGGGTACAGAAGTCCTCACCCGCCCTTATCTGACGCTGGGGTTAATCAGCTGGCTGATTCTGCTGGCGCTGGCGGCGACGTCAACGCAAGCGATGCAGCGAAGATTGGGTCGTCGCTGGCAAACATTGCATAACTTCGTCTATGTTGTCGCGATCCTCGCCCCCATTCACTACCTATGGTCGGTGAAGATTTTATCCCCCCAACCGCTCATTTATGCGCTGCTGGCGATCCTGCTTTTAGCATGGCGATACAAGAAGTTCCGCCAGTGGTGGCGCTAATTCCGGATATGTGCAGTTTCCCGCAGTTCTTTTATCAACCGCCACTCTTTACGCGATAGCGGTTGATTATCTTCCCTGATAAGACCAGTATTTAGCTGCCAAATGCTACGAAATCGTTATAATGTGCGACTTTGGTTTTCCTGACGGGCTTTTTGAGTCCCGAAAAGGTGACAATCGCGCATCGAAGGTATATTTTGTTTTTTACCCGAGAATGGCAGAAGATAGCCGCATATTGGCCGATAAGTTTCGCTTTTTGCTTTCGAGCATCGGAGGCTTAACCTGTCGGCTTCTGAAGAAGCGCGGCGTCTTGCAACAGCAGTAATTCATATGCTTTACAGACGGTGCTAACACGCCTGTCACAATCACACTAAACAAAGAGTACGGAACCCACTCATGGATATTCGTAAGATTAAAAAACTGATCGAGCTGGTTGAAGAATCAGGCATCTCCGAACTGGAAATTTCTGAAGGCGAAGAGTCTGTACGCATCAGCCGTGCCGCGCCAAACGCAGGTTTCCCGGTGATGCAACAGGCTTACGCCGCACCGATGATGCAGCAACAGCCAGCGCTGTCTAACGCAGTCGCCTCTGCGGCAACGCCAGCAATGGAAGCCCCTGCGGCAGCGGAAATCAGTGGCCACATCGTACGTTCCCCAATGGTTGGTACTTTCTACCGCACCCCGAGCCCGGACGCGAAAGCCTTCATCGAAATCGGTCAGAAAGTTAACGCGGGCGATACCCTGTGCATCGTTGAAGCCATGAAAATGATGAACCAGATCGAAGCCGATAAATCCGGCGTGGTGAAAGCCATTCTGGTCGAAAGTGGTCAACCGGTAGAATTTGACGAGCCACTGGTCGTCATCGAATAACGAGGCGAACATGCTGGATAAAATTGTTATCGCCAACCGCGGCGAGATTGCATTGCGTATCCTGCGTGCCTGTAAAGAACTGGGCATCAAGACCGTTGCTGTGCACTCAACGGCGGATCGCGATTTAAAACACGTATTGTTAGCGGATGAGACGGTCTGTATCGGCCCGGCTCCGTCCGTAAAAAGCTACCTCAATATCCCGGCGATTATCAGCGCTGCTGAAATCACCGGCGCGGTGGCTATTCACCCGGGTTACGGATTTTTGTCCGAAAACGCAAACTTCGCTGAGCAGGTTGAGCGTTCCGGCTTTATCTTTATCGGCCCGAAAGCTGACACAATCCGCCTGATGGGCGACAAAGTGTCTGCGATCACCGCGATGAAGAAAGCGGGTGTTCCGACCGTACCGGGCTCTGATGGCCCGCTGGGCGAAGATATGGACGTTAACCGCGCCCATGCAAAACGCATTGGCTACCCGGTGATTATCAAAGCCTCCGGCGGCGGCGGCGGTCGCGGTATGCGCGTTGTGCGCAGCGATGCTGAGCTGGCGCAATCCATCTCCATGACCAAAGCGGAAGCCAAAGCCGCGTTTAACAACGACATGGTGTATATGGAGAAATACCTGGAGAATCCTCGTCACATCGAGATCCAGGTACTGGCTGACGGTCAGGGTAACGCTATCTATCTGGCTGAGCGCGACTGCTCCATGCAGCGTCGTCACCAGAAAGTGGTCGAAGAGGCGCCAGCGCCGGGCATTACGCCGGAACTGCGTCGCTATATCGGCGAGCGTTGCTCCAAAGCGTGCGTCGATATCGGCTATCGCGGCGCGGGTACTTTTGAGTTCCTGTTCGAAAACGGCGAGTTCTATTTCATCGAAATGAACACCCGTATTCAGGTTGAACATCCGGTAACCGAAATGATCACCGGCGTCGACCTGATTAAAGAGCAGCTGCGCATCGCAGCCGGCCAGCCGCTGTCCATCAAGCAGGAAGAAGTTGTGGTTAAAGGCCATGCGGTGGAATGCCGTATCAACGCCGAAGACCCGAACACCTTCCTGCCGAGCCCGGGTAAAATTACCCGCTTCCACGCGCCGGGCGGTTTTGGCGTGCGCTGGGAGTCTCACATCTACGCGGGCTACACCGTGCCTCCGTACTATGACTCAATGATCGGTAAGCTGATCTGCTATGGCGAAAACCGTGATGTCGCGATTGCCCGCATGAAAAATGCGCTGCAGGAGCTGATTATCGATGGCATCAAAACCAACGTTGATCTGCAGATTCGCATCATGAACGACGAGCATTTCCAGAATGGTGGCACCAATATCCACTATCTGGAGAAAAAACTCGGATTGCAGGAGAAGTAATTCTGCCATCGCTGCAAAAGGCCGGATAATCCGGCCTTTTTTCTTTTTCTCTCCTCTCCTCTTTTCCATGCGGTACAATCCCCGCTTTCTTTATCCTCAAGGGACAAAAAATGGACAAACGCTTTGTTCAGGCCCATAAAGAGGCGCGCTGGGCGCTGTGGCTAACCCTTCTCTATCTTGCGGCCTGGCTGGCTGCCGCCTATCTGCCGGGCGTCGGTATTGGCCTAACCGGCCTGCCGCACTGGTTCGAAATGGCCTGCCTGCTGGTACCGCTGGTGTTTATTCTGCTGTGCTGGGCGATGGTAAAAGTCATCTATCGCGATATTCCTCTGGAGGATGACGATGCAGCTTGAAGTCATACTGCCGCTTATCGCCTACCTGCTGGTGGTGTTTGCTCTCTCCATCTATGCAATGCGTAAGCGCACAACGGGTTCCTTCCTGAACGAATATTTCCTCGGCAGCCGCTCGATGGGCGGCATTGTATTAGCCATGACGCTTACCGCTACCTATATCAGCGCCAGTTCGTTTATAGGCGGCCCCGGCGCGGCCTATAAATATGGCCTCGGCTGGGTGCTGCTGGCGATGATCCAACTTCCGGCGATCTGGCTTTCGCTGGGGATTTTGGGTAAGAAATTCGCCATTCTGGCGCGCCGCTATAATGCCGTAACCCTGAACGATATGCTTTTTGCCCGCTACCAAAGCCGTCTGCTGGTCTGGCTCGCGAGCCTGAGCCTTCTGGTGGCGTTTGTCGGTGCAATGACGGTGCAGTTCATCGGCGGGGCGCGGTTGCTGGAAACCGCAGCGGGTATTCCCTACGAAACCGGTCTGCTAATTTTTGGCGTGAGTATCGCGCTCTATACCGCGTTCGGCGGTTTTCGTGCCAGCGTCCTCAACGACACGCTCCAGGGAATGGTGATGCTGGTCGGCACTATCGTCCTGCTGGTTGGCGTCGTTCATGCGGCGGGCGGGCTACATAATGCGGTTGAAACCCTGCAAACCATCGATCCTAAGCTGGTTTCCCCGCAGGGGGCTGATGACATTCTTTCCCCCACCTTTATGACCTCCTTCTGGGTGCTGGTCTGCTTCGGGGTAATTGGCCTGCCGCACACCGCCGTTCGCTGCATCTCCTATAAAGACAGCAAAGCGGTGCACCGGGGAATTATCATTGGCACCATCGTGGTGGCGATCCTGATGTTTGGGATGCATCTTGCGGGTGCGTTAGGCCGGGCGGTGATCCCGGATCTAACGGTGCCGGATCTGGTCATCCCGACGCTCATGGTGAAAGTATTGCCGCCCTTTGCCGCCGGGATCTTCCTCGCCGCGCCGATGGCCGCCATTATGTCGACGATCAACGCCCAGCTGCTACAAAGTTCCGCTACGATCATTAAAGATCTGTATCTGAATCTGCGCCCCGAGCAGATAACAAATGAAGCCCGGTTGAAGCGGATGTCGGCAACGATCACCTTGCTGCTGGGCGCTTTACTGCTGCTGGCAGCCTGGCGTCCGCCTGAGATGATTATCTGGCTCAACCTGCTGGCGTTCGGTGGCCTGGAGGCCGTGTTCTTATGGCCGCTGGTGCTGGGCCTGTACTGGGAACGCGCGAACGCGAAAGGGGCGTTGAGCGCGATGATCGTCGGCGGCGTACTCTATGCCATACTCGCCACTTTTAATCTGCAGTACCTGGGCTTCCATCCGATAGTGCCCGCGTTGCTGTTAAGCTTATTGGCTTTCCTGGTCGGAAACCGGTTCGGTACCTCCGCCCCGCAAGCCGCCGTATTGACTACTGATAAATAAAGAGTTTTGCCATGCCATGGATCCAACTGAAACTGAACACTACCGGCGCGAACGCGGAAGAGCTGAGCGATGCGCTAATGGAAGCGGGTTCCGTTTCCATTACTTTCCAGGATACGCACGACACGCCGGTATTCGAACCTCTGCCGGGCGAAACCCGTCTGTGGGGCGATACTGACGTTATCGGCCTGTTTGACGCCGAGACCGATATGAAAGAAGTGATTGCGATGCTGGAGCAGAATCCGCTGCTGGGCGCCGGTTTCGTGCATAAAATCGAACAACTGGAAGACAAGGACTGGGAGCGCGAATGGATGGATAACTTCCACCCTATGTGCTTCGGTAAACGCCTGTGGATCTGCCCGAGCTGGCGCGATGTGCCGGATGAAAACGCCGTTAACGTGATGCTCGACCCGGGCCTGGCGTTTGGTACCGGTACGCATCCCACCACGGCAATGTGCCTGCAGTGGCTGGATGGCCTCGATCTCGCGGGCAAAACGATTATCGATTTTGGCTGCGGCTCAGGCATTCTGGCCATTGCGGCATTAAAGCTGGGCGCCGCGAAAGCTATCGGTATTGATATCGACCCGCAGGCCATTCAGGCCAGCCGCGATAATGCCGAGCGTAACGGGGTTTCTGAACGCCTGGAACTCTATCTGCCTAAAGATCAGCCAGAGGCGATGAAAGCCGATGTGGTGGTCGCAAACATTCTGGCAGGCCCATTACGCGAACTGGCTCCGCTTATCAGCGTGCTGCCGGTTACAGGCGGTCTGCTGGGGCTTTCCGGCATCCTTGCCAGCCAGGCGGAAAGCGTTTGTGAAGCGTACGCCGATCTCTTTAACCTCGATCCCGTCGTGGAGAAAGAGGAGTGGTGCCGGATCACCGGTTATAAAAAGTAATCTCCCTGTGGCCTCATCGCAGGCCACCGCTTTTCGCGTTTTCTGTACAAAATCATTCGCTCAATGAGAATAAGATGATGCGGTAACGTATTGTAGTTACCAATAAAATCATAAATTTATTCATTGGACGAATGATATGAAAACATCTTTAGGCAAGGCGGCATTATTGGCGTTAAGCATGATGCCCGTGACGGTTTTCGCTTCCCACTGGAGCTATGAAGGCGAAGGTTCGCCGGAACACTGGGGGGCGCTCAATGAGGAGTACAAAACCTGTCAAAATGGCATGAATCAATCCCCTATCAACATCGATACCACGTTTAAGACACACCTTTCACCGCTGGATACGCACTACATCGATGGCCCCATTACGCTCATCAACAATGGTCACACTATCCAGGCGGGGTTAAAGACCACAACAGCGGATACCGTTACGATTGACGGTACGCCATTTACCCTTCAGCAGTTCCATTTTCATGCCCCGAGCGAAAACACCGTTCACGGTAAGCACTATGCGATGGAGATGCATCTGGTACATAAAAGCGCTCAAGGCGCCGTTGCCGTCGTGGCGGTGATGTTCGACCAGGGCGCGGAAAATAGCGAACTGAACAAACTGTGGGCCACCATGCCCGAGAAAGCCGATCAGACGGCTAAAATCGTCACCCAAATGGATCTCAACGCCCTTCTTCCCGCAGACAAGACATACTGGCGTTTCAGCGGCTCCCTGACCACGCCGCCTTGCTCCGAGGGGGTAACCTGGATTGTGCTTAAACATCCCCTGACACTTTCATCAGCGCAGCTGGCAAAATTTAGCCACGCTATGCATCACGATAACAATCGTCCGATACAGCCGCTGAATGGTCGCGTGGTCATAGAATAAACATCAGCTGTGCTTCACGATCATGTTCTGAAATGAGAGCCAACTCACATAAAGCCAAGGTAATTTGCTGATTTCTTCAGCAGATTATCTTGCCCGTTCCCTGTGCCGGGAAGAAAAAATGAGAAGTTAGACAAAATTATATGTGTAGATAAATTCATCACATGTTTTTAATGCAATGATTTATATAGCTAATTATTCATTCACACTGACCTGCAAGGCGATTCTTTGATCCACCGCAGAGGATTGCTCAAAGTTTGGCCTTTCATCTCGTGCAAAAAATGCGTAATATACGCCGCCTTGCAGTCACAGTATGGTCATTTCTTAACTCATGCGCATCGGACACTACCAGCTCAGGAATCGACTCATCGCAGCGCCTATGGCTGGCATTACTGACAGACCATTCCGCACGTTGTGTTACGAGATGGGAGCAGGATTGACCGTATCCGAGATGATGTCCTCCAACCCGCAGGTTTGGGAGAGCGACAAGTCACGCTTACGGATGGTGCACGTTGATGAGCCCGGTATTCGTACCGTGCAAATCGCCGGTAGCGTACCGGAAGAGATGGCTGCAGCCGCCCGTATTAACGTGGAAAGCGGCGCCCAAATTATTGATATCAATATGGGATGCCCGGCTAAAAAAGTGAATCGAAAGCTTGCAGGTTCAGCCCTCTTGCAGTACCCCGAGCAGGTGAAGTCTATCCTGACGGCGGTCGTCAAAGCAGTGGACGTTCCCGTAACTCTCAAGATTCGCACCGGTTGGGAACCGGAACACCGTAACTGTGTAGAAATTGCCCAACTGGCTGAAGAATGTGGCATTCAGGCTCTGACTATTCACGGACGCACGCGCGCCTGTTTGTTTAACGGAGATGCTGAGTACGACAGTATTCGGGCAGTTAAGCAGAAAGTTTCCATTCCGGTTATCGCGAATGGTGACATTACTGACCCGCTTAAAGCCAGAGCTGTGCTCGACTATACGGGGGCAGATGCCCTTATGATAGGCCGTGCAGCTCAGGGAAGACCCTGGATCTTTCGGGAAATCCAGCACTATCTGGACACTGGAGAGCTGCTGCCGCCGCTGCCGTTGGCAGAGGTTAAGCGCTTGCTTTGTGCACACGTTCGGGAACTGCATGGCTTTTATGGCCAGGCAAAAGGGTACCGAATCGCACGCAAACACGTATCCTGGTATCTGCAGGAACACGCTCCAGATGACCAGTTTCGGCGCACATTCAACGCCATAGAAGATTCCAGCGAACAGCTGGAGGCGTTGGAGGCATACTTCGAAAATTTTGCGTAATAGAAATAAAGAGCTGACAGAACTATGTTCGAACAACGCGTAAATTCTGACGTACTGACCGTTTCTACCGTTAACTCTCAGGATCAGGTAACTCAAAAGCCCCTGCGTGACTCGGTTAAACAGGCACTGAAGAACTATTTTGCTCAACTGAACGGTCAGGATGTTAATGACCTGTATGAGCTGGTACTGGCTGAAGTAGAACAGCCCCTGTTGGACATGGTGATGCAATACACCCGCGGTAACCAGACCCGTGCTGCTCTGATGATGGGCATCAACCGTGGTACTCTGCGTAAAAAATTGAAAAAATACGGCATGAACTGATACTAATCAGTTAAATGTTTGATATAAAAGGCGCTCTTCGGCATGGGGAAGCGCCTTTTTTATTACATGAATTTTAATGGCTGGCTATCGTCTGCCGCCCATTAGCCCCGCAAAGGATTGACATAATATTATCAACCAGGGCGGGTGCCTGGCGATACAGATCGAATTGCCCGGGCTCCACCAGCCAGTTTTTAATAATACCGGTAAATGCGCTGTGTAATACAATTAATGAAATTTCAACATTGGTTTCCACTGGCAATAATCCGTTACGAATACAGAGCTGCAAAATGCTGCGAATAATCGGATAGCTAAAACCAATTCTCTTGCGAATCTCAGCTTCCGGCATCATGTCGCTGGAAAACTCACACTTCTGATACAGAATTTGCATTAAGGCACGTTGACGGGGATTATTAGCGATATATTGTAAGCCAATAATAAATTTCTCTCGTAGCGTGCTGAGCGGATCCTGATCGTCTTTAAGGTTAAATTCATGCTGAAGCAGGTCGCGTAGCGGCAGCTGCTGTTGCCACATTTCATTAAACAGCTCAGCTTTGCTTGCAAAGTGCCAGTACACCGCTCCGCGCGTCACGCCAGCAGCATCAGCGATATCGGCTAAGGTCGTGCTGGTCACGCCACGTAAGGCAAACTGCTGAATGGCAGACTCAATCAGAAGCTGCCGCGTCTTTAACGCATCTTCTTTCGTTCTTCTGGGCATACGGTGCTCCACTCAACGCCAGATTGAGAGTGTGGGGAAATCGCTGGATACCTATAAACCTAACATCTGACAATCAATATTGTTTAGCAAAAATACAGATGAGTTAAATCTCAAACGCTCTCCAATAAATACACCGCAAGAATAATTAAGATAAATATATTCATATATTAAATATCAATGTAAGCAAATTTTAATTTAAGTTCATTCTAAAAACATTATTCCTGATATTTTGTTTTTACGTGCCTTGCTGATGGCTAAAAAATAACTATGTCTTACATCCATCGTTTTTTATTTGTAGGATAACAAACCGCATTTTAATTCATTATTTCTTGCACAGATTCGTGGCCATGCCTGGCTCATAATCTATAAGGAACAGCAATGACACCTCATGTCAGGGTTACACTTTTATCCAGCCTTATCATCCCGGCCATCCTGCTCAGCGGTTGCGATAATTCAGGCGATCGGCAACCGCATGCGCAGATACCTCAGGTCTCCGTTTATGTCGTACACAGCGCGCCGCTGTCCGTCACCACGGAGCTACCTGGCCGCACATCAGCCTACCGCGTCGCGGAAGTCCGCCCGCAGGTCAGCGGAATTATCCTGCAACGTAACTTTGTCGAAGGTAGCGATGTCACCGCTGGACAGTCTCTTTATCAAATCGATCCGGCGACCTATCAGGCGGCTTACAACAGCACAAAAGGTGATGAAGCGAAAGCAGAAGCCGCGGCGGCTATCGCCCACTTAACGGTAAAACGCTACGCGCCTCTTCTCGGCACAAAATATATCAGCCAGCAAGAATACGATCAGGCGGTGGCGACCGCGCGCCAGGCCGATGCCGATGTTATTGCCGCAAAGGCAGCCGCGGAAAGCGCGCGTATTAACCTGGCGTACACAAAAGTGACGTCGCCAATCAGCGGCCGCATCGGCAAATCCAGCGTGACCGAAGGTGCCCTGGTGACAAATGGTCAGGCTGACGCGATGGCGACGGTACAGCAGCTCGATCCCATTTATGTGGATGTCACTGAATCCAGTAATGATTTCATGCGCCTGAAACAGGAAAGCCTGCAGCACGGCAGTGACACCAAAAGCGTGCAGTTGATTATGGAAAACGGAAAACCTTATGCGCTTCAGGGCACGCTGCAGTTCTCTGACGTCACGGTAGATGAGAGCACCGGCTCTATTACGCTTCGCGCCATCTTCCCCAACCCACAGCACGCTCTGCTGCCAGGGATGTTTGTTCGCGCCCGTATTGATGAGGGCGTTTCACCGGATGCCATTCTCGTTCCTCAGCAGGGAGTCACCCGAACGCCGCGCGGCGATGCCAGCGTGATGCTCGTTAATGATAAAAACCAGGTGGAAACGCGAGCCGTCACCGCCTCACAGGCGATTGGCGATAAGTGGTTAATCACGAGCGGTCTGAAAGCCGGTGAAAAGGTTATCGTCAGCGGTCTGCAGAAAGTACGTCCCGGCGTCACCGTGAAGGCCGAAGAGGATACCGCGACGTCCGTCGCGCAATAAGGTACGAATCCCTATGTCTAAGTTTTTTATCCATCGACCGGTCTTCGCCTGGGTGCTGGCGATCATCATGATGATTGCCGGTGGCCTCGCAATTATGCAGCTACCGATTGCACAATACCCGACTATCGCGCCGCCAGCGGTGGCCATCTCCGCAACCTATCCAGGTGCGGACGCACAAACCGTTCAGGATACGGTGACTCAGGTTATCGAACAGAACATGAACGGTATCGATAATCTGATGTACATGTCCTCAACCAGCGATTCCGCAGGCGGCGTTACCATCACCCTGACCTTTAAATCAGGTACGGATCCGGATATTGCGCAAGTTCAGGTGCAGAATAAACTGCAGCTGGCGACGCCGCTTCTTCCTCAGGAAGTACAGCAGCAGGGGATTAGCGTCGAGAAATCAAGCAGTAGTTTCCTGATGGTTGCCGGATTCATCTCCGATAACACGAGCACCACTCAGGATGATATATCCGACTACGTTGCATCGAACGTCAAAGATACCATCAGCCGCCTTAACGGCGTCGGCGATGTACAGCTCTTCGGCGCGCAGTATGCCATGCGCGTCTGGCTGGACGGTAATCTCCTGAATAAGTACAACCTCACGCCTGTCGACGTCATTAACCAGCTGCAGGTACAGAACGATCAGATTGCAGCAGGCCAGCTTGGCGGTACGCCGGCCCTTAAAGGCCAGCAGCTAAATGCATCCATTATTGCTCAGACGCGACTGAAGGATCCGGCAGAGTTTGGCAAAGTGACTTTGCGCGTGAACGCGGATGGCTCAGTGGTGCACCTGAAAGATGTGGCACGTATTGAGCTGGGAGGTGAAAACTACAACGTTGTCGCAAAAATCAATGGAAAACCGGCTTCAGGACTGGGAATTAAGCTCGCTACCGGCGCCAATGCCCTTGATACCGCCGCCGCGATTAAAGCGAAGCTTGCCGAACTGCAGCCGTACTTCCCGCAGGGGATGAAGGTCGTCTATCCCTACGACACTACGCCGTTTGTGAAAATCTCTATTCATGAGGTTGTGAAGACGCTGTTTGAAGCGATTATCCTCGTCTTCCTGGTGATGTATCTGTTCTTACAGAATATCCGGGCCACGCTGATCCCCACCATTGCGGTTCCGGTCGTCCTGCTCGGGACCTTTGCCGTACTGGCGATGTTCGGTTACTCCATCAATACGCTAACGATGTTTGGCATGGTGCTGGCAATAGGCCTTCTGGTCGACGATGCTATCGTGGTGGTGGAAAACGTCGAACGCGTCATGGTAGAAGAGAAGCTTCCCCCCAAAGAAGCGACGGAAAAATCAATGTCGCAAATTCAGGGGGCGCTGGTCGGCATTGCCATGGTGCTATCGGCAGTGTTTGTCCCGATGGCCTTCTTTGGCGGCTCTACGGGGGCGATCTATCGGCAATTTTCTATCACCATCGTCTCCGCCATGGCGCTGTCCGTCCTGGTCGCGCTGATCCTGACCCCCGCGCTTTGTGCCACATTACTGAAACCCGCATCAGCCGATCATCATGAGAAAAAAGGATTTTTTGGCTGGTTTAATGCGAAATTCGATCGTAGCGTGAACCACTACACTAACAGCGTTAGCGGGATCCTGCGCTGTACCGGACGCTACCTGATCATCTATTTGCTGATCGTTGTGGGTATGGCCGTCCTGTTTATGCGCCTGCCCACCTCCTTCTTGCCGGATGAGGATCAGGGGGTATTTATGACCATGATCCAGCTTCCTTCAGGCGCAACGCAGGAACGCACGCAAAAGGTTCTTGATACGGTTACCGATTACTATCTGCATAAAGAGAAGGCGAATGTTGAAAGCGTCTTTACCGTTAACGGCTTTAGCTTTAGCGGTCAGGGTCAAAACTCCGGTATGGCATTTGTCAGCCTGAAGCCATGGGAAGAACGCAGTGGCGCAGAGAATGGCGTTGAGGCAATCATCAAACGTGCGACCGTTGCCTTCAGTCAGATTAAAGATGCTATGGTCTTTCCTTTCAATCTGCCGGCAATTATCGAACTGGGTACGGCGACCGGTTTTGACTTTGAGCTTATCGATCAGGGTAACCTTGGCCATAGCGCGTTAACCCTGGCCCGTAATCAACTTCTGGGTATGGTGAGAGAGCATCCCGACCAGCTGGTACGCGTTCGCCCCAACGGGCTCGAAGACACGCCGCAATTTAAGCTGGATGTTGATCAGGAGAAAGCTCAGGCTCTGGGGATTTCGCTATCCGATATCAATGAAACCATTTCCGCGGCGCTAGGGGGTTACTACGTCAACGACTTTATTGACCATGGACGAGTGAAAAAAGTCTACGTTCAGGCCGATGCAAAATTCCGTATGCTGCCGAGCGATATCAATAATATGTACGTCCGCAGCGCGAATGGCGAAATGGTTCCGTTCTCCGCCTTTGTCACCTCACGCTGGGTTTATGGTTCACCGCGCCTGGAGCGCTATAATGGCTTACCCTCTATGGAAGTTTTGGGTGAAGCTGCTCCGGGGAAAAGTACCGGCGATGCGATGATTTTAATGGAGCAGTTAGCCAGCAAGCTTCCTGCCGGTATTGGTTACGACTGGACGGGAATGTCCTATCAAGAACGTTTATCCGGTAATCAGGCGCCCGCGCTCTACGCCATTTCGCTTATTGTTGTCTTTCTGTGTCTTGCGGCGCTTTATGAAAGTTGGTCTATTCCCTTCTCCGTCATGCTCGTCGTTCCATTAGGGGTAGTTGGTGCATTACTGGCGGCGTCGTTACGCGGGCTTAATAATGACGTTTATTTCCAGGTGGGCTTATTAACAACTATCGGCCTCTCTGCGAAAAACGCGATTCTTATCGTGGAGTTTGCGAAAGACCTGATGGATAAAGAAGGCAAAGGAATTATCGAAGCCACACTTGAAGCATCGCGTATGCGTTTACGCCCTATCCTGATGACTTCGCTGGCCTTTATCCTCGGGGTTCTGCCTCTGGTTATTAGCCATGGAGCCGGCAGCGGCGCCCAAAACGCGGTCGGTACCGGCGTTATGGGCGGAATGCTGACGGCAACATTACTGGCGATCTTCTTTGTTCCTGTCTTCTTCGTCGTGGTAAGACGCCGCTTTACGAAACACGCAGAGTAAATATGTTTTTCTAAAGGCACCTTTCAGGTGCCTTTTTTTCGTCTGCGTTTCGATAACTATCCTGATGATATTAAATATATTTATTGCTGCGGTAACCAATACACATTATTTCCCCATAGTTATCTGGTTTTCTTCATGATATTTACGTTACTCATAAATTGAGATTATTTACTCTAGCGGCACCCCATATTGCTGATGATAAAATAAACCGTTCCGCGCAGGTATGGGTTCTCCAATACAGCGAAGCGGATTATTTAGAGGTAATATCATGAATAAAGTTATTCTAGTGGCATTGCTGGCAACGCTACTCGCCGGCTGTGCACATGACTCTCCGTGTGTACCGGTCTATGATTCTGAAGGCAGATTAGTGCACACCAATACCTGTATGAAAGGAACGACCCAGGATAACTGGGAAACCGCCGGCGCGATTGCCGGGGGCGCAGCTGCCGTCGCTGGCCTGACGCTCGGCATCGTGGCGTTGACTCGTTAATTCCTTTCTTTTCTCTGCCATGACAGGTGCCGGAGCGAGCTCCGGCACTGCTTTTCCCCGAAGGTAAGCTCCACAATGCTTAAACTGCAATACCGGCAGCTGAAGCTCGGGAAACGATCCTTTAGATAAGATCAAATGGGCAAATTGTCATTGCCAGGTCTGGTATAAATGGATATTTTCTCAGCCGCATAAACGCAAAAAGCCCATCCGTCAGGATGGGCTTTTCACTTATTTGATGCCTGGCAATGCCCTACTCTCACATGGGGAGACCCCACACTACCATCGG
>NZ_JBEAIG010000063.1:0-41210 GCF_040064575.1 Klebsiella sp. CN_Kp106
CTCACCGCCATATTTTAAGAAGAGCTCGTACGCAAGTACGGGCTTTTTTTTTCGCCTGTTGCACCCCGACCGGGGTCGCCCCCGGCCATCCAGTGTTATTAAGCGGCGGGACGTTTTTCCCGGTATCCTCCCCTCTCCAGCAGCAGGCTAAAGGACGCCGGCAGCACGGTTAACGTGACGAGCGTCGCGACAATCAGCCCGCCAATGATGGCATACGCCATCGGTCCCCAGAATACCTGATGAGAGATGGGGACCATACCCAGTATCGCGGCGCAGGCGGTCAGAAATATCGGCCTGGCCCGGTGCTCTGCGGCGGTAATAATAGCGGCATCGCTTTCCATGCCCTGAGCCTGATTGCCGTCGACTTCAGTGATAAGTATCACGGCATTGCGGATAATCATCCCCGCCAGCGCGATGACGCCGAGCAGAGCCACAAATCCCATTGGCGTGTCGCCCGGCAGCATGGCCATAACAATCCCCGGCAAGCCGAACGGGGCCATGAACAGAGCCAGCAGCATACGAGAATAGCGCCGCAGCTGAAGCATCAGTAATAACAGCATAATGCCGAGGGTGACGGGTAAAATATTCAATACCGAGCTGTTGCCTTTTTCGGACTCCGCGACCACTCCGCCTTCGACAATGCTGTAACCGGTGGGTAAACCCGCGCGCAGTTGATCCACCGTCGGGCGCAGACCGTTCGATACGCCTTCTGCCCGCATTCCCGGCGCGAGGTCGGTTTGTACGGTGATAAACGGCAATCTTTGCCGACGCCAGAGCACCGGATCGTCCACTCCCCAGGTTGGCGTGGCCACCGCGCTGAGGGGAACTTTTTCTCCACCGCGCCCCTCAACCGTCAGCGATGACAGGGTGGCAAGATTCAATCGCTCGCTGTCGTTCGCCCGCAGCACCACATCAACCAGCCGGTCATTGTCTCTCAGCGATGTGACCGTCGTGCCTGACCAGACGGTATTAAGCGTCTGCGCCAGGCTCTGCGATGACACTCCCGCCGCCCGCGCGGCAGTCTGGTTCACCTGCAGGACGATGGTTCTCTCCGGCTCGCCGGCGGTCTGGTTTACCTCCCGGGTTAACGGCGAGCGCCCTATCGCCTCGGCCAGACGCCCGGCATACTCTCTGACCTTGAGATAATCCGGCCCGCTGACCCGGTATTTGATCGGCCAGCCCACCGGAGGCCCTAGCTCCAGAGGCGAAACGCGCGAGGTCAGATCGCTGAATTGCGTGGTCAGCAGCGCGTTTAACTGTTCCCGCAGGCGGTCGCGGGCGGCCAGGTCTTTCGCCACCACCACCAGCTGCGCCGTATTTTCATTATCCAGCAGAACATCCATCGGCAGATAAAAGCGGATGGCGCCCGCCCCAATATAGGTCGAATAATGGTCAATGTTGCGATTCCCGGCGAGCGCCCTTTCCAGCCTCTCCGTTTGTTTCTCCGTTTCCGTCTGCGAAGCATTGGCCGGAAGCGTCAGGCTGACCAGCAGCTCCGGGCGATCCGATGAAGGGAAAAACTCCCCCTGCATAAACGTGGTCCCGTACACCGACAGCCCCAGCGCGGCCAGCGCTATTCCCAGGGTGGCAAGCCGGTGGCGCAGCACCGTACGCAGAAGTCGTCCATATCCCCGCGCCATGCGGCCCGGGCCTGCGGCACGATGTTTCAGCTTTTCCGGCAGCAGCCACGTTCCGGTCAAAGGGGAGAACAGAATCGCCACGACCCATGAATTCAGAAGCGCCATCAGCACCACGGCAAACAGCGAAAAGCAGTATTCGCCCGCGCTGGATGAGGCAAAACCGACGGGAATAAACCCGGCAATCATGACCAGCGTACCGGTCAACATCGGAAATGCCGTGGTTTGGAAAGCGTACGTCGCCGCCTGCCGTCGCGTATCGCCGGCCTCAAGCCGGGATACCATGGTTTCCACGGCGATCATGGCATCATCCACCAGCAGCCCTAGCGCAACGATCAGGGCCCCGAGAGAGATGCGCTGTAGACCAATGCCTGCCAGCAGCATCCCGGCAAAGGTCATCGCCAGCACCAGCGGGATCGCCGCGGCCACCACCAGCCCGGCCCTTAATCCCAGCGAGACAAAAGAAACCGCCAGCACAATCAGCACGGCTTCCACCAGTACCCGGACAAATCCGCTTACGGCGCCGCTGACCACCGCCGACTGGTCAGCCACTTTAACTATTTCGATGCCGTGCGGCAGCCCGGCGCCGATGGCGCGCATTCTGTTATTCAGCGTCTCGCCAAAGCGCAGCATGTTGCCCGTCGGCGCCATGGAAATCGCCAGCCCGACGGCAGGACGTCCGTTGACGCGAAACGCCGCTGAAGGCGGTTCGGCCGCACTTCTTTCAATCGTGGCAATATCGGTCAGGGGAAGATAGCGATCGTTGATGTGCAGGATGACGGCGCGCAGGCTCGCTTCGCTCCTGAGGGCCCCGCTGACGTTTAGGGTGATATTCTCCTGCCCGGTGCGCAGGGTTCCTGCCGGCACCACCGCATTCTGGGCCTTCAGAGCGTCCGCAACCTGCTGAATGGTAAGCCCCATACCGGCCAGCCGGGCGGGCGAAAAAGCGATGACTATCTGCTCCTGCGGCTCGCCAAGGAGGACCGTTTTGCCGATATCCGGCACGGACATCAGTTCACGGCGGATCGTCTCCACCCGCTGTCGCACCTCTTCAAGGCTATATCCGTCAGGGATAAATCCGTAAATGGTGCCGTACGTGTCGTCAAACTCATCGTTCACGCTCGGTCCCTGCGCGCCTTCCGGCAGCGATGGCGCAATATCCTGCATTTTTTTGCGGATCTGGTACCAGATCGCCGGGACGTTGTGCGCCGGGGTGTCATCGCGGAGATTAATATAGATAACCGTTTGCCCGGCTCGGGTTTCACTTTCGATATAATCGAGCCAGGGCGTTTCCTGTAATTTTTTCTCCAGGACATCCGTCACCAGATGCGTGGTATCCGTTACCGACGCGCCCGGCCACTGCGCCGAGACTACCGCCGTTTTGATAGTGAAAGCCGGATCTTCATTTCGCGACAGCAGCGTATAGCTGAGCGAACCGATAACCATAATCAGCAGCATAAAGAAACTGACCATTTGCGGGTTTTCCAGCGCCCATGCAGAAAGGTTAAAGCGATTTTTTGACGGCGCTATTTTCACGGCAGCCTCTCTCCGGCGACGACTTTTTCGCCCGGGCGCAGTTTGCTAACGCCGGCGGTAATAACCCGATCGCCGGGCACAAGGCCGGAGGCGATGATCGCGGAAGAAGCCGTGTAGCTGGCGAGAACGACAACGCGCAGCTGCGCCTGCATCTGCGGGGTAATCACAAAGACGGCCGGTTTATCTCCGCAGCGGCTCAGCGCAGAAGCCGGTATGGCGTACCCCGTCGAGCCTGATGACGGCAGCCTTACCGTGACGCTGGCGCCCAGCGCCATCGCGGCGGGCGGTTTCTTGAGCGTTGCCCTGACGCGCCATGTCCGGGTCTGGGGATCGGCCTGTGGGCTAATATCACGCAAAACAGCATAGGCCTTCACCCCGGCATCGCTGAGCAAAGCAACCTGAAATTCTTCCGCCCTTTGCGCCTCAACCTTAGCGGGATCCGGGATATCAAACACCACATCGCGCGCCTGACCCGCCGCCAGCGTCACCACCGTCTCTCCGGCGCTGACCACCTGACCGGGAGAGGCGCTGACCGCCGTGATAACCCCCTCACCCGGCGAAGTAAGACGCGTCCAGCCCAGGCTTTCCCTGGCGTTGCGCAAAGCGGCCTCGCTGCTCTTCACCCGGGCGCTGGCGACCAGCCAGTCCGCCTGCGCGCTGTCCAGCTGAGAGCGGGCGATTGCGCCCGTGGCGATGAGCTTCTGCATCCGGTTAACGTTCAGCGCGGCGACCCGGGCGGTCGCTCGAGCGCTCTCATCATCAGCCGTCGCGCTGTCCAGCTGATTTCGCGCGCTGGTCTCTTCAAGCGTCGCCAGCAGCTGCCCGTAGTTGACCCGATCGCCGACATCCACCGCGCGCGTCAGCATCCTGCCCGCCGTACGAAAGCTCAGGGCCGTCTCATCATGCGCGTGGATTTCGCCCGTTCTTTCCAGAGCGGGAAGCGTCGCCGGGGAACCCACCACCACGTAGCGCACCGGGCGGGCCGGCGCGGGCTTTTCGGCGCTTTTATCGCCGCAGCCCACAAGCGGTACGATCATCAGGATCAGTACGATCGGCGGCAACAGCGCAAACCAGGATAGCGTCCGTTCTGCGCCGAGCAAAGCGTACACGCACTGACGAAGGGAAAGAACTAACTCATATAACATAACGCCACTCCGTTCGGGAAATGGCGCCATTACATGACACATTCATCGAGAATGGCTCGACGTTGTGTCAAGGGATTATCAAGGCAGGCTGTTTTCTTCTGCGGCGGGAGCGTACGGCAGAACAACGCGAATCTGCAGGCCGCCGCTCGCCGGTAGCGACGCGCTGATGCGCCCCCCGTGCGCCACGCAGATAGCGCGCGCAATGGATAATCCGAGGCCGCTGCCGCCGGAGTGTCTGGCGCGGGACGCCTCCTCGCGGGTAAAACGTTCAAACATATCCGGTAAAAAATGCCTCGCCACGCCGGGCCCGTCATCGACAAAATCAATAGTGTAAGCGCCCTCGCCGCGGCGCAGCGTAATTGCCAGATGTCCCCCCCTGCGCCCGTAGCGTACGGCATTTTCCATCAGTACGCTAAATACCTGGCCCATGCGAAAAGCATCGCCGCGGAAGGGACAGGACGGCGATGGCTGAATGGCGATCGTCACGCTCTGCGCGTCCGCCTGCGGCGTTAACCATGCGGCTCGCTCCTGAAGGAGCTCATCCAGACAAAATGGCCGCTCATCGAGCACCAGATTGCCGGCATCCGCCAGGGAAAGCAGATGCAGCTCATCGGTCAATCGATTCAGATGCTGGAGTTGTTTCATCACCATCTCCAGCTGCTGCGGCTGGGTATCAAAAACGCCATCCAGCATGCCCTGCAGACGGCCAATCGCCGCCGTCAGCGGGGAGCGAAGCTCATGCGCCATCGCAACATGCGAGGCGCGGAGTTCTTTATCATAGCGGGCCAGCTGGCCGGTCATTTTGTTAAAGTCGGCAGCAAAGCGGATCATTTCCGCTGGCGCGTCCTCAATCAGCTCCGCCTGGCGGCCAAATTGCCCCCCGGTGACGTCCTTCGCCGCATCACGAAGACGGCTGAACTGCAGCGAGAGCGGACGGGCGTAGCGGAGCCCCATGACGACAATGAAGGGGATCATAACCAGCACCAGCACCGCCACGGTCACCCAGTCCGCCGAGGCGATAGAGGGCGTGGAATAGCTCAATCCCCACCAGGTATCGACAATCTGATGAAAACGCGCCGGGTTGGCCTCCGGATTGCGGCTGAGCGCAACGAATTCCTCCCGCAAAGCGGGCGGCATTTTGTGCATGATCCAATAGTTCTGCACGGCGAAACGCAGCCACATACAGGTGGCGATAACCATTACGCTGCCGATGGCCAGCGCCAGAATGCGCCCGCAAATCCAACGCCAGAGAGAGGAGTGACGGGTTTTCATCATGGCTGTCTGAACCTGTAGCCCACGCCGCGAACGTTGACTAACACCCCGGATACCCCCGCCCCCTCCAGTTTTTTACGCAGGTTATAAATATGCGTATCCACCACGCGCTCAAGCGCTTCGCTCTCAGGAAGGCAGCGCTCCAGCAGATACTGTCGCGAAAAGGGACGGACGGGGGCGCGCATCAGCGTAGCCAGAAGCGAAAACTCGGTCGGGGTAAGATCGAGAACGTGGACAGGTTCCCCCGGATTGCTGACGGTCGCGACGATGGCAGCGACGTCCACCTCCAGCCCCTGCCAGCGCAGAATGTCTTCCTGCGTCTCCGCTTTGCGGCTCCGCCGGAGCACGGCCTGAACTCGCGCCACCACTTCGCCGGGATGATAGGGTTTCACCACATAATCGTCGGCGCCATAGCGCAGCGCGCCAATACGATCGGGCATATCCCCCATCGCGGTAACCATAATCACCGGCACATCGCTTTTCCGCCGCAGGCTGGCCAGCACCTCGGTGCCGTTCAGCCCGGGCAGCATCACGTCCAGCAGAATCAGATCGGGTTTCCAGCGCTGCGCCATATCCAGCCCAGCGAGGCCATCCACGGTGACCGCCACATCATAGTTTTCCCGGCGTAAATAGGCCTCAAGAACCCCGGCCGCATCGGCGTCATCTTCAATTATCAACACTCTTCTGGACAACATCTGTTCACCTTGACCGTTTCTTAACACTATCCCGACCGTTCATTGATTCAGCAAAACCATACTGCACCGGCATTCTGCGGCGCGTCCTTATCGGCGGCGCCCGCGTCCACGTGGAGAACAGTATGATAGCCAGAAAAATTTCGCCGTATATGGTCGTGCCGTTTTTAATGGCGGTAACACCCGGCGCGCGTGCCGATGAAGCCGCCGCGCCTTCCGATGGGCTGACTATCGGGGTGGGCGGAAAATACGCGCCTCGTTACAGCGGCTCTGACAAGCAGAGTTGGCAGGTGGTTCCCGTACTACAGGGGCGGAAAGGCGCTTTCTTTATTGATAGTCAAAAAGGCATAGGCTATGACCTGGCTGGCGACAGCGGTCTCTACTTCGAGCACACGCTCGGTTATGACCTCGGGAGAGCGGAAAAAAACTCAGGCTGGCGCGATGGGGAAAATACGCTGAAGGGGATGGGTAATATTAAAGCCACCATGAATACCGCCTTCGCCGTCGGCTGGTCGGTCACGCCGTGGCTCACCGTTGAAGGTAAGGCTACGCTTCCCCTTACCGACGCCCAGGGCGTGCATTATCAGACCTCCGCAACCCTCCTGCTGCTCCAGAACTCGCAGGACACCGTTGCCTTACAGTCCGCCGCGCTGTTTGGCGACGGCCGGTACGCCAATACGTTTTACGGGGTCGATCAACGGCAGAGCGCCCGTTCCGGCTATCGCCCCTATCGCGCACCCGGCGGATTTTACGGCATCGACAACGCGCTGACCTGGAGCCATCAATATGACGAGCATTGGGGTTCCACGCTCAGCGCCGGCTATACCTGGCTCGGAGAACACGCCGCTGACAGCCCGATAGTCTCACGGCGCAATGAAGGTTCCGTGACCGCGGCAATCACCTGGACATTTTAATCGATCCCGCGCTCGTCCAGACACCCACCGCGTCAGTTGATTAAAAAAACCTGAAGCGCTGTTCACGTGAATGATAAGCTTCTGCAGCGTTACATTTAAATGTTAAGGAAGGAAAATGAGCACCATTGCCGTTGTTGTTCTGACTTACGTTAAACCGCTTGATCAGGTAGACGCTCAGCTTGCTGCGCACGTGGAATGGCTTAAGCAAGGCTATGCTGACGGAATATTTCTCGCTTCGGGGCGTAAAATCCCCAGGTCCGGCGGCGTGATTCTGGCTAAAGGCGATGATATGGATGGGCTGCAAAACTGGCTGAGCCAGGATCCATTTCAGCAATCGGGCGTAGCGAAAGTCGAGATCGTTCCTTTTGAAGCCACGATGGCCGCTCCCTCACTGCAGGCTCTTCTGTAGTGCAGCAAAAACAAAGCCCGGTCACCCGGGCTTTGCAGACGCAGAAGTACTCAGTAGTAGGCTTTCAGCGCGCGCTGGCAAAGCGTTGAGCGCACGCAATCATCGGTTGTAAAGCGCACAATACCCACCATCTCATCCTCTTCAAAACGCGCCAGCGCATCGGTCAGACCCGACCGTACGCCTGAAGGTAAATCGCACTGGGTAATGTCGCCGTTGACGATAACCGTCACGTTCTCCCCGAGGCGGGTCAAAAACATCTTCATTTGCGCAGCGGTCACGTTCTGGGCCTCGTCCAGAATCACCACCGCATTTTCAAATGTACGTCCGCGCATATAGGCGAACGGCGCGATTTCCACCTTGCCGATTTCCGGACGCAGGCAGTACTGCATAAAGGAAGCCCCTAGCCTTCTCACCAGCACGTCATAGACCGGTCGGAAATAGGGAGCAAACTTCTCGGCGATATCTCCCGGTAAGAAGCCGAGATCTTCGTCGGCCTGCAGAACGGGACGGGTAACAATAATTCTGTCCACATCCTTATGGATCAGGGCTTCAGCTGCTTTTGCCGCGCTAATCCAGGTCTTACCGCACCCGGCCTCGCCCGTGGCGAAGATCAGCTGTTTATTGTCGATGGCATTCAAATAATGCGCCTGAGCGTCATTGCGCGCTTCGATTGGCGATGCGTCGCGGCTATCCCGCGCCATGCCAATGGCTTCTACGCCACTCATTTGCACAAGCGATGTGACCGATTCTTCTTCGCGCTGCTTATGGCTTCGCGAATCCTGTCTCAGCACACGTTTGGCCTCACGACGAGCTCTGGTCACTGCTTTTTGTCTTCCCATGGATAGCACCTTGCGTTGTTGGTTTACATCACACGCGCCACGATCGACGCGATTATGCGCACTAACGATTGAGGTTTGGCTTCCTTGTAAGCCATTGCTTGCCTGACGAATTGGCAGAGGGTCACGGCTACGCGCACCGGTAACCTTGCCTGGGTTCTGGTTTTCTTTGATAGAGGAGGAGGATTTTGCGGTGTGAAAATCGCGGCCGGAAGTTGGGCTCCCGTGCTGATAAGTACGGTCTGGGGTTTGACGTTTTCCGTTACAGCAATCGGGCATTCGCGATCTCCATAATGAAACGAGACTACTGCCGAGAACTACCGCGCCTGTAATAAGTACATCAGAAATAATTCTAAGCGCAACTTATTTTTCACACACAGACAACAAATAATTCTCATCGCAGCTGAGGAGAGTTTCCGACTATAAGATTACAGAAAAATGAAACAAGGCAGGAAATACAAAAAATGAATGGAAAAACAGCAGAAAACGCCCTGCCCTTGCGGGCAGGTACGTCAGGCTTCGAGCAGCGATTGCCCGAGATAATGCCGATCGTCGATAACCCCCGGCAGAACAAAGAAATAGCCGCCGCCAATGGGCTTCACGTACTCCTCCAGCGCTTCTCCATTCAGGCGCTTTTGCACCGTCAGGAAGCCTTTTTGCAGATCGTGCTGGTAGCAAACAAACAGCAGCCCCATGTCCAGCTGACCGGAATTGGTCACCCCCAGCGAATAGCTATAGCCCCGGCGCATCATCAGGCTGGATTCGGTTTCCGGGGTACGCGGGTTCGCCAGACGAATATGGCTATCAAGCGCAATGGTATCGCCGTCAGGGTCTTTGCTGTAATCCGGGACATCGTGCTCGTACTGCATCCCAAGCGGCGCGCCGCTCAGTTTATCGCGGCCAAAAATAGTCTGCTGCTCTTTCAGCGGCGTGCGATCCCAGAACTCAACGTGGAACTGAATAATCCTCGCCGCCTGATAGCTGCCGCCCGTCGCCCACGCTGGCTCTCCCTGGTCGACGGTGACCCACACCACTTTATCCATTAGCGCCTTATCGGTGCTCACCGGATTCGCGGTGCCGTCTTTGAAGCCCAGCAGATTCACCGGCGTCTCTTTACCCTTGCTGCGCGCGGCGCTGTCGGAGATAAACCCTTCCCGCTTCCAGCGCACGCTGAGCAAATCCGGGGTGTGCTTAATCACATCCCGCAGGGCGTGAATCACCGTATCCTGGGTGTTGGCGCAAATTTGCAGCAGCAGATCGCCGTGGCACAGCGCCGCATCCAGCGAATCGTTCGGAAAACGCGTCATCTTTTGCAGCCTCTTCGGCGCATGATTAGCCAGGCCGAAACGCTCGTCAAACAGCGAATGCCCCACCGAGACGGTGATCGTCAAATTATCCGGGGCGATCCACGGCCCGAGAATGCCTGAGTCCATCGGCGGCAGCCGCGGGTTCGGCGTCTCCGGCGCGGGACCGCCTTTGGTCAGAAAGGCGATACGCCGGGTCAGCAGGCGAAACAGCCGCTCAAGGTCCGCTTTATCGCTGGCCAGCACATCAAAGGCGACAATCATCATCGACGCCTGCTGCGGAGTCAGCACTCCTGCCTGATGTGGACCATAAAACGGCTGCGCTTCCTGACGCGCATCCGGCGACACCGTGCCCGGAGAGCTATTGTCTTTTGCCGCGTGCGCCACCGGGCAGCCGCCGGATATCGCCAGCGCGCCGCCAAGCGCGCCGATCCCTTTTAACAACCGCCGCCGGGACGGTTGATTAACATCATATTTTTGCTCAGCCATCGCCTTAGTCCAGACCCAGGATCCCGCGCAGCTGGGCCAAATCTTCCGCCAGCGTGGTGATCGGGCCTTTCAGCGCGTTACGATCGGCATCCGTCAGCTTGTCATAGGTCTCAAAGCCATCTTTGGTGCGGTATTTGCTGAGAATGGCGTCCACCTTTTTGAAGTTGGCATCCACCTTCGCCAGCAGCGCGCTGTTCTCTTTTTGCAGCTGCGGACGCAGCAGGTCGACGATTTTCTGCGCGCCGTCAATGTTGGCCTGGAAATCCCACAGGTCGGTATGGCTGTAGCGATCTTCTTCTCCGCTGATTTTGCTGGCGGCCACTTCTTCAATCAGACCGGCCGCGCCGCCGACCACTTTTGACGGCGGGAACGCCAGTTCGCTAATGCGTTTTTGCAGCTCGAGAACGTCAGCGTTCAATTGATCGGCATAGTTATCCATTCCCTTGACGCTGTTATCGCCAAACAGCGCTTTTTCCAGCCGGTGGAAGCCGGTGAATTTCGGATCTTCGGCTTTTTTCTCGTAGTCATCCTCGCGGGCGTCAATGCTGCCATCGAGATCGGAGAACAGTTCGGCGATCGGTTCAATACGTTCATAGTGCTGGCGCGTCGGCGCGTACAGCGCTTTCGCCTTCTCGATATCGCCCGCTTTCACCGCATCGGTAAAGGCTTTCGTGCCGCTAACCAGCTCCGCGGTCTCGGCGCTAACCCAGGCTTTATAGGCGGTAATGGCTTCACCCAGGCTGAGCAGCGCATCGGCTTTGGCAGCATCTTTGGTCGCCTCGCCGGTCACCGTCAGTTTGCCTTTCGGGTTAGTCAGCAGGCCGCAGGTCATATCATATTCACCCGGCTGCAGGTTGGCCGTCAGCTTTTGCGTAAAGCCGGGGGCGATATTCTCCCGCTCTTCCACCACCATCACCCCTTTCAGAATCTCCCACTCCAGCGCTTTCTGGCTGTGGTTCTGAATGATGAACTGGGTTTTACCCGCCTTCACGGTGACGTTCATCGGCTCGCACTGTTTGTCGGTGACGGTCACTTTGACCTGCGGAATATCGGCCGCCTGGGCGTAAAAAGCCGAGCTGAACAGCGCAGCAAGCGTAAGCTGCAGCGCATTACGACGAAAATGATTCATCATGACCATCCCTTTCGATAAGTATGTTGTCACTATTGCAATCCGCGATGCCCGACTACGCTGCCCGGGATGCGGTGGTTTTTTTACCCGGCGGCGAGACGTACAGCACCAGCGCCGGGATCAAATAGATAAAGTAGACCGCCACTTCGCTGACGGTCGGCGTTTCCTGATAGCCGAAGATCCCTTCCAGCAGCGTGCCGAATAGGGTGTGCGTCGAAATGACGTTGCTCAGGTCGAAGGCGACCGCCTGGAAATGGTTCCATAGTCCGGCCTCATGGAAGGCGCGGATAGCCCCCGCGGCGAGGCCTGCGGCCACCAGTAAAATAAACAGGCTGGTCCATTTGAAAAAGACGGCGAGATTCATGCGGATGCCGCCCCAGTAGATCAGGAACCCTAAAACGATGGCCGTCGCCAGACCGAGCATCGCGCCGATGGGCGGCCAGATTCCGACATCCTGCTGGAAAGCGGCGAGCAGGAAGAAGACCGATTCCAGGCCTTCACGCGCGACGGCGAAAAAAACCATCATCACCAGCGCCCAGCCGTGGTTATTTCCACGCTGGAGGGCATTATCAACCGCCTGCTCAAGCTGCTGTTTGACGTTGCGCGACACCTTACGCATCCAGAACACCATCCAGGTCAGAATGCACACCGCCGCCACCGCCACGATGCCTTCGAACAGCTCCTGCTCGCGCTGCGGAAACTCGCCGGTGGTTTCGTTGATAAAAATTCCGAGGCCCAGGCACAGCGCCGCCGCAAGCAGCACCCCAATCCACATGACGCCAATCCAGCTACCGCGCTGGGTGCGTTTCAGATAGCTGGCAATCAGGCTGACAATCAGCGCAGCTTCCAGGCCTTCACGTAACATGATGAGAAATGGGACAAACATGCCAACACCCTTAAATGTGAACCGCAGTCAACTGATGCAAAGATAGGTAAATATTTATGATAGTGATTATCATTACAATAATCAGAAACACAAGTGAAATGTGGAGTGAATGATGACGATTTGTAAATCAGTCGCGAACAAATAATGACTTGCGCGATTATCTCGCAGCCCAGGCCCCTCGGGCAGGAGGACGGGATTTTTTGCGCCAGATATTTACCCGGCTGCCCAGCTGTGGCTAAATGGCGGCCTTATTGACCTGCGAAATAAACGACATGACTCAATTCTTGCACTTCCTGCTGGCGCTGGTGGTTATCCTCGCCCTTGCCTGGCTTGCCAGCTACGACCGTAAAAAAATCCGCATTCGCTATATTATCCAGTTAATTATTATTGAAGTTGCCCTGGCTTTCTTTTTTCTCCACGCCGAAAGCGGCCTGTGGCTAGTGAAAAATATCGCATCCTTTTTTGAATCACTGCTCGGCTTTGCCGCCGAAGGCACCAACTTTGTATTTGGCGGCATGAGTGAAAAAGGGCTGGCGTTTATTTTCCTTGGCGTGCTGTGCCCCATTGTCTTTATCTCCGCGCTCATCGGTATTCTTCAGCACTGGCGTATTCTGCCAATTTTTATTCGCCTGATTGGCACCCTGCTGTCAAAGGTTAACGGTATGGGTAAGCTGGAGTCCTTCAACGCGGTCAGTTCGCTGATTCTCGGTCAATCAGAGAACTTTATTGCCTATAAAGGCGTGCTCGGCGATCTCTCTTCCCGCCGCCTGTTCACCATGTCGGCCACCGCGATGTCGACGGTGTCGCTCTCCATCGTCGGCGCTTATATGAGTATGCTCGACGCGAAATACGTCGTCGCCGCGCTGATCCTGAATATGTTCAGCACCTTTATTGTGCTGTCGATCATTAACCCGACGCGTCCGGGCAGCGAGGAGGAGATCAAGCTTGAAAAACTGCATGAATCCCAGAGCTTCTTTGAAATGCTCGGTGAATATATTCTGGCCGGTTTTAAAGTCGCGATGATTATTCTGGCGATGCTGATTGGTTTTATCGCCTTAATTAGCGCCATAAATGCCCTGTTCGCCACGATATTTGGCCTGAGCTTCCAGCAGATCCTCGGCTACGTCTTTTATCCCCTGGCGTGGCTGATTGGCATTCCGCTTAGCGATGCGCTGAACGCCGGGAGTATTATGGCGACGAAACTGGTGGCCAATGAATTTGTCGCCATGATTGAGCTGCAAAAAATAGCCGCCAGCATGACGTCGCGCGGGCTGGGAATTTTATCCGTGTTCCTGGTTTCCTTCGCCAACTTTGCCTCTATCGGCATTATCGCCGGGGCGATTAAAGGCCTGAACGAGCAGCAGGGGAATATCGTTTCCCGCTTCGGCCTGCGCCTGGTGTATGGCGCAACGCTGGTCAGCCTGCTCTCCGCCAGCTTTGCGGGGCTGGTACTGTAACCGAAGCGCGTTTGGCCTGTTACCCCGGGGTAACAGGCCCGCGTAGCTATGTAGCCCGGGTAAGGCGTTAGCCGCAACCCGGGAATATCACCTGATTCAAATTAAAAATGTACGCAGACCGGCTGGTCAACGCGCATCACCGACTCCTGAGCAAAGCGTGATTTATAGGTCGTGCGCAGCGCCTCAATCCCCTCTTCGCTCTTCTCATCTTTGCCGTGAATCAGCATCAGCGCTTTGCTCTGCTCGCGCGCCACGGTACCGTCATTGCCCAGCCACTGCCCGCGCGCGTCAAAGACCGTCAGGCCATCGCGAAAGCGCGGCGTCACGTCGCGGTCAACGAACTGCTGCCACTCCTGCGCGGTAATATCCTTCCCGGCCGGACGGCTTAAGCCGAAATAAAGCGTGGTTTGCACCATGGCGTTATCCGCCGGGCAGGCGTTAGCGTCCGCCGCCGGAGCCCTCTTCGCGGCGGGCGCTACGCAGCCGCTTAATATCCCTGCCAGTACCAGCGCCACTGCACCCTGTTTGAAACTCATTTTGCTACCCTCATTGTTATTTGTGCTGAGATATCAGCGTATTTTCAAGCCATTAGCAAGAGGCATAAATAACAAAGCCCGCATTACGCGGGCTTGATGGGGTTGCAGAGGATTACTCGGCTGTCGCGCGCACCGGCGGCGCGGAGTGATAATGGGCGTCCGCTTCGGCGAAGCGTCGCTGCATCTCGGCGGAGGGCGCTTTACCCAGCAGGCTGAAGACCACAATCCCCAGGCTACCAAAGATAAAGCCTGGGATGATTTCATACAGGCCCAGCCAGCCGAACTGCTTCCAGATAATGACCGTTAAGGCGCCGATGATCATCCCGGCCAGCGCACCGTTACGGGTCATTCGTGACCACATCACCGAGAACAGCACCACCGGGCCAAACGCCGCGCCAAAGCCTGCCCATGCGTAGCTCACCAGACCCAGCACGCGGTTTTCCGGGTTGGCCGCCAGGGCGATCGCAATTAACGCGACGAGCAGCACCATAAAGCGTCCTACCCATACCAGCTCTTTCTGCCCGGCATTTTTACGCAAAAACGCTTTATAAAGATCTTCAGTAATGGCGCTTGAACACACCAGCAGCTGGCAGCTCAGGGTGGACATCACCGCCGCCAGAATCGCCGACAGCAGGATCCCGGCAATCCACGGGTTGAACAGAATCTGCGCCAGTTCGATAAAGACGCGTTCAGCGTTCTGATTAACCGCACCGGCAACGGCCGGGTTGTTATTGAAGTAGGCAATTCCGAAGAAACCGACGGCCACGGCGCCCGCCAGGCAGAGGATCATCCAGGTCATGCTGATGCGACGGGCGTGAACGATGCTGTGATGCGAATCCGCCGCCATAAAGCGCGCCAGAATATGCGGCTGACCAAAATAGCCCAGGCCCCAGCCCATCAGCGAAATAATCGCCACGAAGTTCAGGCCTTTGAGCATATCAACGTTCTCAATGCTCTTTTGCTTAATCACTTCCAGGGAATCGCCAAACCCGCCGACGGAAATCACCACCATCACCGGCGTCAGGATCAGGGCGAATATCATCAGGCTGGCCTGAACGGTATCGGTCCAGCTTACCGCGAGGAAGCCGCCGACAAAGGTATAAATAATGGTTGCCGCCGCCCCGGCCCACAGCGCGGTTTCGTAGCTCATGCCAAAGGTGCTTTCAAACAGACGCGCGCCGGCCACAATACCGGAAGCGCAATAGATGGTGAAAAATAACAAAATGACCAGCGCCGAGATAATGCGCAGCACGCGGCTTTTATCTTCAAAACGGCCGGTGAAATAATCCGGCAGCGTCAGGGCGTTATTATTCGCCTCGGTATGCACCCGCAAACGCCCCGCCACCAGCTTCCAGTTAATCCATGCGCCTAACGTCAGGCCAATGGCAATCCAGCTTTCGGAAATACCGGAAATAAATATCGCCCCCGGTAGCCCCATCAGCAGCCAGCCGCTCATATCGGAGGCTCCGGCGGAGAGCGCGGTGACGAATGGGCCAAGGCTGCGGCCGCCGAGAATATAATCATCAAAGTTCTTTGTCGAGCGCCAGGCAATAAAGCCGATGAGTACCATGCCAAAAATATAAACAATAAAAGTCACCAACATGGGTGTGCTAATAGCCATGTAAAAATCTCCAGAATTTTTGTCGACAGCGTCCAAATTTGTCGTTTTATCCACTACCGGAACGGGGCAATGGCCTATTGGTTGTATTGGGCGACCGTATCCTGACGGAAGCTTTGTTTTTTCACAAACGATTTAACACAGCATTTACACGAAATGCTTCCGGGACCAAACTTCATTTTGTTATAGGTTGCACTCTCTCACGTTTTTAGCGGTTGCACCACGCAAAAGTGTTAAGTGACGCATAGAAATACCTTATTAGACAGGGGATAAATACCTGCTATTTTCATCATCATTTTTAACATTCCCGGCGTTTTTCTACCTGCCACACAATTCTCAATTAACAAGGTTGCACAAAGTTGCAACATGGTAGATATTTCTACGCAACCTCATCTTGGCACGAAGACGTTCTATTACAGGAGTTCCTGACATGGGCACCACCACCATGGGTGTAAAACTTGACGACGCGACGCGTGAACGCATTAAATCCGCGGCGAGCCGTATTGACCGCACGCCGCACTGGCTGATTAAACAGGCCATTTTCAACTATCTGGAAAAGCTGGAAAACGACGAGACGCTGCCGGAGCTGCCGGCGCTGCTGTCCGGCGCGGCGAACGAAAGCGATGAGGCCGGTCATCCGGCTGACGAACCTTATCAGCCCTTCCTCGATTTCGCCGAGCAGATCCTGCCGCAGTCCGTTTCCCGCGCGTCGATCACCGCCGCCTGGCGCTGGGCCGAAACCGACGCCGTGCCGATGCTGCTGGAGCAGGCTCGCCTGCCGCAGACTCTCGGCGAACAGGCGCACAAGCTCGCCTATCAGCTGGCGGAGAAGCTGCGCAATCAGAAAACCGCCAGCGGCCGCGCCGGAATGGTGCAGAGCCTGCTGCAGGAGTTCTCGCTCTCCTCGCAGGAAGGCGTGGCCCTGATGTGCCTGGCGGAAGCGCTGCTGCGCATTCCCGACAAAGCCACCCGCGATGCCCTGATCCGCGACAAAATCAGCAACGGCAACTGGCAGTCGCATATCGGCCGCAGCCCGTCGCTGTTCGTCAACGCCGCCACCTGGGGGCTGCTGTTTACCGGCAAGCTGGTCTCGACCCACAACGAAACCAGCCTGTCGCGCTCGCTGAACCGTATTATCGGCAAAAGCGGCGAACCGCTGATTCGTAAAGGCGTCGATATGGCGATGCGCCTGATGGGCGAGCAGTTCGTCACCGGCGAAACCATCGCCGAAGCGCTGGCCAACGCCCGCAAGCTGGAAGACAAAGGCTTCCGCTACTCCTACGATATGCTGGGCGAAGCGGCGCTGACCGCCGACGATGCCCAGGCCTATATGGTCTCCTACCAGCAGGCGATCCACGCCATCGGCAAAGCCTCCAACGGACGGGGCATTTATGAAGGACCGGGCATTTCGATTAAGCTCTCCGCGCTGCACCCGCGCTACAGCCGCGCCCAGTACGACCGCGCGATGGAAGAGCTATACCCGCGCCTGAAATCGCTGACCCTGCTGGCGCGCCAGTACGATATCGGTATCAACATTGACGCCGAAGAGGCCGATCGCCTGGAGATCTCTCTCGATCTGCTGGAAAAACTCTGCTTTGAACCGGAGCTGGCGGGCTGGAACGGGATTGGCTTTGTGATCCAGGCCTATCAAAAACGCTGCCCGTTCGTGATTGACTACCTGATCGACCTCGCGACCCGCAGCCGTCGCCGCCTGATGATTCGTCTGGTCAAAGGCGCCTACTGGGACAGCGAAATCAAACGCGCGCAGATGGACGGTCTCGAAGGCTATCCGGTCTATACCCGCAAGGTCTACACCGACGTCTCCTATCTGGCCTGTGCGAAAAAGCTGCTGGCGGTGCCGAGCCTGATCTATCCGCAGTTCGCGACCCATAACGCTCACACCCTGGCGGCAATTTATCAGCTGGCCGGGCAGAACTACTACCCGGGACAGTACGAATTCCAGTGCCTGCACGGCATGGGCGAGCCGCTGTACGAGCAGGTGACCGGTAAAGTCGCCGATGGCAAACTCAACCGCCCGTGCCGTATTTACGCGCCGGTCGGCACCCACGAAACGCTGCTGGCCTACCTTGTGCGTCGTCTGCTGGAAAACGGCGCCAACACCTCGTTCGTGAACCGGATCGCCGACAGCACCCTGCCGCTGGATGAGCTGGTTGCCGACCCGGTCGCCGCGGTGGAAAAACTGGCCCAGCAGGAGGGCCAGGTGGGTCTTCCGCACCCGAAAATCCCGCTGCCGCGCGACCTTTACGGCAAAGACCGCAGCAATTCAGCCGGTCTGGATCTCGCCAACGAGCATCGTCTGGCCTCCCTCTCCTCCTCGTTATTAAACAGCGCGCTGCATAAATGGCAGGCGCTGCCGATGCTGGAGCACCCGGTGGCCGAAGGCGAAATGCAGCCGGTCGTGAACCCGGCAGAGCCAAAAGATATCGTCGGCTACGTGCGCGAAGCCAGCGAGGACGAAGTTCAGCAGGCGCTGACCAGCGCGGTTAACAACGCGCCAATCTGGTTCGCCACCCCGCCGCAGGAGCGCGCGGCGATCCTCGAACGCGCCGCGGTGCTGATGGAAGGCCAGATGCCGACCCTGATGGGCATCCTGGTGCGCGAAGCGGGGAAAACCTTCAGCAACGCGATTGCCGAAGTGCGCGAAGCGGTGGACTTCCTCCACTACTACGCCGGTCAGGTGCGCAACGATTTTGACAACGAAACCCATCGCCCGCTGGGCCCGGTCGTCTGTATCAGCCCGTGGAACTTCCCGCTGGCGATCTTTAGCGGACAAATTGCCGCCGCGCTGGCGGCAGGCAATACCGTGCTGGCAAAACCGGCCGAGCAGACGCCGCTCATCGCCGCTCAGGGCGTGGCGATCCTGCTGGAAGCGGGCGTACCGCCGGGGGTTATTCAGCTGCTGCCGGGCCGCGGGGAAACCGTCGGCGCCGCGCTGACTTCCGACGAACGCGTACGCGGCGTGATGTTTACCGGCTCAACCGAAGTCGCCACCCTGCTGCAGCGCAATATCGCCAGCCGGCTGGATGCTCAGGGTCGTCCGACGCCGCTGATCGCCGAAACCGGCGGCATGAACGCGATGATCGTCGACTCTTCAGCATTAACCGAGCAGGTGGTGATCGATGTGCTCGCCTCGGCGTTCGACAGCGCGGGGCAGCGCTGCTCCGCCCTGCGCGTACTCTGCCTGCAGGATGATATCGCCGATCATACGCTGACCATGCTGCGCGGCGCGATGGCCGAGTGCCGGATGGGCAATCCGGGCCGTCTGACCACCGATATCGGGCCGGTGATTGACGCCGAAGCCAAAGAGAATATTGAGCGCCACATCCAGACGCTGCGCGCCAAAGGGCGCAAAGTCTTCCAGGCGGTGCGCGAAAACGGCGAAGATTCCCGCGAGTGGACCAGCGGTACTTTCGTTCCGCCGACGCTGATTGAGCTCGACAGCTTCGATGAGCTGAAAAAAGAGGTCTTCGGCCCGGTGCTGCACGTAGTGCGCTATAACCGCAACGAGCTGGACGGGCTGGTCAAACAGATCAACGCCTCCGGCTACGGTCTGACCCTCGGCGTGCATACCCGTATTGACGAAACCATCGCTCAGGTCACCGGCAGCGCCAACGTCGGCAACCTGTACGTCAACCGTAATATGGTCGGCGCCGTGGTCGGCGTGCAGCCGTTCGGCGGCGAGGGCCTGTCGGGTACGGGTCCAAAAGCCGGAGGCCCGCTGTATCTGTATCGACTGCTCTCCAGCCGCCCGCAGAACGCCGTAGGGATTACCCTCGCCCGCCAGGACGCGGAGTATCCGCTGGACGCGCAGCTGAAGACGCTGCTGGAAAAACCGCTGGTCGCTTTACAGCAGTGGGCGGCGGATCGCCCGGAGCTGCAGGCTTTGTGCCAGCAGTTCAGCGAGCAGGCGCAGGCCGGAACCCAGCGTCTGCTGCCGGGGCCAACCGGCGAGCGCAACACCCTGACCTTTATGCCGCGCGACCGCGTGCTGTGCGTGGCCGATAATGAGCAGGACGCGCTCACCCAGCTGGCGGGCGTGACCGCCGTGGGCTGCGAAGTGCTGTGGCCGGACGCCCCTCTGCAGCGCGAGCTGGCGAAAAAGCTGCCGCGTGAGGTCAGCGCGCGGATCCACTTCGCCAAAGCGGAAACCCTGACGACCGAGCCTTTCGATGCGGTTATCTACCACGGCGATTCCGATCAGCTGCGGGAGCTGTGCGAACAGGTGGCGGCGCGCGATGGCGCGATCGTGTCGGTGCAGGGATTCGCCCGCGGCGAGAGCAATCTGCTGCTGGAGCGCCTCTATATTGAACGTTCGCTCAGCGTCAATACCGCCGCGGCCGGCGGCAACGCCAGCCTGATGACGATTGGCTAAGCCTGCTTCCCGGGTTGCGGCTGATGCCTTACCCGGGCTACCCAACCACAGCCCGCACTATCAGTAGCCCGGGCAAGGCGCTTTGCGCCGCCCCCGGGAAAGCAGACGGCACAACGTCAGCTAATGACACCAGACGCAGGCTGTGGTTAATTAAGGCTCCCGGACGGGAGCTTTTTTTATGGGAGTTGACCAATGAAACGCACTTTACTCGCTTTTGCCGCGCTGCTGGCAAGCACCCATGCGCTGGCGGACGAATGCAGCAACGCCAGCAATCAAACGGAAATGAACCAGTGCACCGCCGAGCGGTACCAGGCTGACGACAAAAAACTAAATGAAACGTACCAGGAAGCGCTGAAGCGCGCCTCCGGCAAGCAGCAGGAGTTGCTGAAAAAAGCGCAGCTGTCGTGGATTGCCCTGCGCGACGCCGACTGTCAATTCCTCGCCTCCGGCGCTGAAGGCGGCAGCGTACAGCCGATGCTGATCAACCAGTGCATGTCCGATAAAACCGTCGAGCGCGAATCGTTCCTCGCCTCGCTGCTGCAGTGCGAGGATGGCGATCAGAGCTGCCCGCTGCCGCCCGCCAATTAACGTACGCGAATCCCTTCGATAATCATCCGCTGGACGTTATCGACGGTTTGCTGAAAAAACGCCTCATCGCGCAGCGTCGCGCCGGTTACCGCCTCAACCTGAGTGGCGAAATCGGCGTAATGCTGTGTGGTCGCCCAGATCATAAAGATCAGATGCTGCGGGTCAACCGGCGCCAGCCTGCCGCTCTCGACCCAGCCGGAAATAATCGCCGACTTTTCATCCACCAGCGCTTTCAGATCGCCGGTCAGCTCGCCCATCAGCAGCGGCGCGCCCTGCAGCATCTCCAGGCAGAACAACCTTGACGCCTGCGGGTGATCGCGGGAAACCTCCAGCTTAAGGCGGATATATTCGCCGATGGCCACCAGCGGGCTGATATCTTCGCGGAAGGCCTTTAGCGGCGCCAGCCAGATAGCCAGAATCTGCTGCAGCACGGCAATATACAGCGCCTCTTTCGACGGGTAGTAGTAGAGCAGGTTCGTTTTCGATACCCCGGCCAGTTCGGCGACCTGCTCAAGCCGGGTACCGTGGATACCAAACTGCGAGAACGCGTCCAGCGCGGCGGCCAGGATAGCCTCTTTTTTCGCGCTCACCGCCTGTGAGCGTTTGCCGATCTTTTTCACGCCGCCCTGTGCCATTCGTTATCTCCTTCTTTTCACGCCATCAGCATAGCAAAAGCCCAGCGCCGACACGACTCTCTGCACCCTGATTGCGCACGACTGCGGTTTTTTCGTGCACCGATTTTGACCATTCAGTCCACTTTTATTGCTGCTATTTTCAGCAACCATCCAGCAACACCTTAATAACATTAGCCTTTGCAAAACTGGCATCGCCTTTGCTTTATCTTTCAGGCGAGGTGATTGAGGGAGATGCAGGATGCAGCGCCGCGCCTTCTTGTTCAACGACATGCAGAGAGGTAGGTATGAAAATTGGTGTCTTCGTTCCGATTGGTAATAACGGCTGGCTGATTTCCACCCATGCTCCCCAGTACATGCCGACGTTTGAGCTCAATAAGGCCATCGTGCAAAAAGCCGAACACTACGGCTTCGATTTCGCGCTGTCGATGATTAAACTGCGCGGCTTCGGCGGCAAGACCGAATTCTGGGATCATAATCTGGAATCCTTCACCCTGATGGCCGGACTGGCGGCCGTCACTTCGCGCATTCAGATCTACGCCACCGCCGCCACGCTGACGCTGCCCCCGGCGATCGTCGCGCGCATGGCCTCGACTATCGACTCTATCTCCGGCGGCCGCTTTGGCGTCAATCTGGTCACCGGCTGGCAAAAGCCGGAATACGAGCAGATGGGCATCTGGCCGGGCGACGACTACTTCGCCAGCCGCTACGACTATCTCACCGAATATGTCCAGGTGCTGCGCGACCTGTGGGGAACCGGGCGCAGCGACTTTAAAGGCGACTACTTCACGATGAACGACTGCCGCGTCAGCCCGCAGCCGTCGCAGCCGATGAAAGTGATCTGTGCCGGGCAAAGCGACGCCGGTATGGCGTTCTCCGCCCAACACGCTGACTACAACTTCTGCTTCGGTAAAGGCGTGAACACCCCTGCCGCCTTTGCCCCCACCGCCGCGCGCATGATGCAGGCGGCGGAAAAAACCGGCCGCGACGTCGGCTCCTACGTCCTGTTTATGGTGATCGCCGACGAGACCGACGAGGCGGCCCGCGCCAAATGGGAACATTACAAAGCCGGCGCCGATGACGAGGCGCTGGCGTGGCTTACCGAACAGAGCCAGAAAGACACCCGTTCCGGCAGCGACACCAACGTGCGCCAGATGGCCGACCCCACCTCGGCGGTCAATATCAACATGGGCACCCTTGTCGGCTCTTACGCCAGCGTCGCCCGCATGCTCGACGAAGTGGCGGCGGTCCCCGGTACCGACGGCGTGCTGCTGACGTTTGATGATTTCCTTATCGGTATCGAAGCCTTTGGTCAGCGCATTCAGCCGCTAATGCGCTGCCGCGACCATATCGCCACCATGACTCAAGAGGTTGCCTGATGATTACCCTGCCCGCTCGCCCGGAATCCCTGACCTTTGCGCCGCAGCAGAGCGCGCTGATCGTTGTCGATATGCAGAACGCCTACGCCAGCCAGGGCGGCTATCTCGACCTCGCCGGATTTGACGTTTCCGCCACCCGCCCGGTTATCGACAATATCAACGTCGCCGTGGCCGCCGCGCGCGCCGCCGGGATGCTGATTATCTGGTTCCAGAACGGCTGGGACGACCAGTACGTGGAGGCCGGCGGCCCCGGTTCGCCGAATTTTCATAAATCCAACGCGCTGAAAACCATGCGAAAGAACCCGGAGCTGCAGGGCAAGCTGCTGGCGAAAGGCGGCTGGGACTATCAGCTGGTCGATCAGCTTAAGCCGCAGCCCGGCGATATCGTGCTGCCGAAACCGCGCTACAGCGGCTTCTTTAGCACCGCGCTCGACAGCATTCTGCGCAGCCGCGGCATCCGCCATCTGATCTTTACCGGTATTGCCACCAACGTCTGCGTGGAATCGACCCTGCGCGACGGCTTCTTCCTCGAGTATTTCGGTATCGTGCTGGAAGACGCCACCCATCAGGCCGGTCCGGCGTTCGCCCAGCAGGCGGCGCTGTTCAATATCGAAACCTTCTTTGGCTGGGTCAGCGATGTCGCCAGCTTCTGTACCGCCCTTGAGCCCGCCGCGCCGCGCGCCTTTTCCGAGGAGAAACGTTATGCCTAAACAGGTGATTATTCCGCCAGGCACCACCACGCCTATCGCCCCGTTTGTCCCGGGCACGCTGGCCGACGGCGTGGTTTACGTCTCCGGCACCCTGCCGTTCGATAAGCAAAACAACGTGGTTTATATCGGCGACCCAAAGGCGCAAACCCGCCACGTGCTGGAAACCATCAAGAGCGTTATCGAGACGGCGGGGGGCAGTATGGCGGATGTGACCTTCAACAGCATCTTTATCACCGACTGGAAAAACTACGCCGCGATTAATGAGGTCTACGCGGAGTTCTTCCCCGGCGACAAACCGGCGCGTTTCTGCATTCAGTGCGGGCTGGTGAAGCCCGATGCGCTGGTGGAAATAGCCACCGTCGCGCATATCGGGAAGCCGGCATGATGAAGCTAAATATCTCCCCGGCGCCTTATCCGGGCGCGCCGGTGGTGGTTTTGAGCGCCGGGCTCGGCGGCGCGGGCGGCTACTGGCTACCGCAGCGGGCGGCGCTCGAACCGCACTATCAGCTGGTGAGCTATGACCATAACGGCACTGGTGAAAACGGCGGTCCGCTGCCCGTCGGCTACAGCATGGCGGCCATGGCGCAGGAGCTTAACGCGGCGCTGCAGGCGGCGGGGATTGTGCGTTTTGCGCTGGTCGGTCACGCCCTGGGCGCGCTGATCGGTCTGCAGCTGGCGCTGGACCATCCCGAAGCGATAAGCGCCCTGGTGCTGGTGAACGGCTGGCTGACGCTCTCCCCGCATACCCGCCGCTGCTTTCTGGTGCGCGAACGCCTGCTGCACGCGGGCGGCGCGCAGGCGTGGGTAGAAGCGCAGCCGCTGTTCCTCTATCCGGCGGAGTGGATGGCTTCTCGCCTGCCGCGGCTGGAGGCCGAAGACGCGCTCGCCATCAGCCATTTCCAGGGCAAAGAGAATTTACTGAAAAGGCTGAACGCCCTCAAGCAGGCCAACTTTTCGCGGCGGGCGGCAGCGATAACCTGCCCGACGCTGATTATCAGCGCCGCTGACGATCTGCTGGTCCCGGCCTCCTGCTCCCGCGTGCTGCAGGCGGCAATCCCCGGCAGCCAGCTGGCGGAAATGGCCTGGGGCGGCCACGCCTGCAACGTCACCGATACCGCCACCTTTAACCCTATTTTATGCGACGGGCTGGCCGCGATGCTGCCCGTCCCCCAGGAGAACCTATGAGCGAAGCCATTAGCCCGGCCGCCTGCGCCGCGCTGTTTACCGAGGCCCGAACCCACAACGGCTGGCTGGACAGGCCGGTCAGCGACGAGCAGCTGCGTGAAATCTACGCCTTGCTGAAAATGGGACCGACCTCCGCTAACTGTTCCCCGGCGCGCTTCGTTTTCATCCGCACACCGGAAGGCAAAGAGAAGCTGCGCCCGGCTCTGTCGAGCGGCAACGTTGCGAAGACCCTGCAGGCGCCGGTCACCGCTATCGTCGCCTGGGACAGCGCGTTCTATGACCGGCTGCCGGAGCTGTTCCCTCACGGCGACGCCCGCAGCTGGTTTACCTCCAGCCCGCAGATGGTGGAAGAGACCGCCTTTCGCAACGGTTCATTGCAGGCGGCGTACCTGATTTTCGCCTGCCGCGCGCTGGGCCTCGACACCGGCCCCATGTCGGGCTTTGACCGCGAAAAAGTCGATGCGGCGTTTTTTGCCGACGGCGCCTGGAAAAGCAACCTGCTGATTAATATCGGCTACGGCGATCCCGGCAAGCTGTACGCTCGCCTGCCGCGTCTGCCTTTTGATGATGCCTGCCAGCTGGCATAAGGAGCCCGCATGTCTACTGCCGATAAACAAAGCTTTCGCGACGCCATGGCCCACGTCGGGGCGGCGGTCAACATCATCACCACCGATGGTCCCGCAGGCCGCGCCGGCTTTACCGCCAGCGCCGTCTGCAGCGTTACCGACGCGCCGCCCACGCTGCTGGTGTGCCTGAATCGCTCCGCCTCGGTGTGGCCGATCTTCAGCCAGCACCAGGCCCTGTGCGTCAACACCCTGGCGGCCGGCCAGGAAGAGCTCTCGAACGTTTTCGGCGGTAAAACGCCGATGGCGGAGCGCTTCGCCGCCGCCGACTGGCAAACCGGCGCGACCGGCTGTCCGCGTCTGGAAGCGGCGCTGGTCAGCTTCGACTGCCGCATCAGCCAGATCGTCAGCGTCGGAACTCACGACATCCTGTTTTGCGAAGTGGCGGCGATTGTACGCCATCCGGAACCGCGCGGACTGATGTGGTTCGACCGCGGCTACCACACGCTGATGCGTCCAGCCTGTTAACCCTAAACCCAGGATCTCATCATGGCTCTCTTCGATTTTCCTCGCTGGCAGTTAACCTCCCCCTCCGCCGCGTCCGGCGTCGTGGCCCCCGATGAACGGCTGTCGGTCGGGCAAACCGTGGTGATGGGCGTTCAGCACGCGGTGGCGATGTTTGGCGCGACCGTCCTGATGCCAATCCTGATGGGGCTGGATCCCAATCTGTCGATCCTGATGTCCGGCATCGGCACCCTGCTGTTCTTTTTGGTTACCGGCGGGCGCGTGCCGAGCTACCTTGGCTCCAGCGCCGCCTTTGTCGGCGTGGTCATCGCCGTTACCGGCTTCAACGGCCAGGGGCTTAACCCGCACCTTAGCGTCGCGCTGGGCGGCATTATCCTCTGCGGGCTGGTTTATACCCTGATTGGCCTGGTGGTGATGAAAATCGGCACCCGCTGGATTGAGCGACTGATGCCGCCGGTAGTCACCGGCGCGGTGGTCATGGCGATAGGCCTTAACCTCGCGCCAATCGCGGTACGCAGCGTATCAGCAACGCCGTTCGACGGCTGGATGGCGGTGCTGACGGTGCTGTGCATCGGCCTGGTCGCGGTGTTTACCCGCGGGATGCTGCAGCGGCTGCTGATCCTCGTCGGGCTGATTATCGCCTGCGCGCTGTACGCGCTGCTGGCCAACGGCCTCGGGCTGGGCAAGCCGCTGGATTTTAGCCTGCTTGAGCAGGCGACGTGGTTCGGTTTGCCGCAGGTGACCGCCCCGACCTTTAACGGCCAGGCAATGATGCTGATCGCTCCCGTGGCGGTGATTCTGGTGGCGGAAAACCTCGGCCACCTGAAGGCGGTTGCCGGGATGACCGGGCGCAATATGGACCCGTATATGGGCCGCGCGTTCGTCGGCGACGGACTGGCAACGATGCTCTCCGGTTCGGTTGGCGGCAGCGGAGTGACCACCTACGCGGAGAATATCGGCGTGATGGCGGTCACCAAAGTGTACTCGACGCTGGTGTTCGTCGCGGCGGCGCTAATTGCGATGCTGCTTGGGTTTTCACCGAAATTCGGCGCGCTGATCCATACCATTCCGGGACCGGTGATCGGCGGCGCATCGATTGTGGTGTTTGGCCTGATTGCCGTCGCGGGCGCGCGAATTTGGGTGCAGAACCGCGTGGATTTGAGCCAGAACGCAAATCTGATTATGGTGGCGGTGACGCTGGTGCTGGGGGCGGGCGACTTCGCGCTTTCGCTCGGCGGCTTTACCCTCGGCGGCATCGGGACGGCCACCTTCGGCGCGATCCTGCTCCACGCTCTGCTTAACCGCCGTCCGCGTGAGGCCGGGCAAACCAACGTCACCCCGGTATGAAAGCGTGCGACGCCAGAAGACCCGTACCGGGAAATCCCCGGTCGCGCTGCGCTTACCGGGGCTACAAAACAGCGTCAACCCGTAGCCCGGTTAAGGCGTTTACGCCGCGAGCCGGGCGTTCCTCCCGCTCAGCGGAACCTGCAAAGTGGAAAAAAAACCGCCGACGTGACGTCGGCGGCGAGGGTGATGGGGTCGGGCCCGGGAGATTAACCCCCATCAGCAACAATCCGGCGCGCTAGCTTTCGCGGCTACCATGACTGTTTTTGCCCCCTTTCTTGCCCGCTTCGGAAGCGCGTTGAGGATCGTTTTTAAAGTTCCCCCCGCTATGCTGGCCACCTTTACGACCTGCTTCTGATGCTCTTTCACGGTCTTCGGCAAAGTTGCCGGCACCGCCACGATGGTTTGCCATTACTGACCTCCATTTAGGTTAGACATCATGCTGCATTAGGTGAAACACGAGGCTCTGGCCTCCGCGATACGGGTTGCGTATCACGTGCTTTTAAGGTTAGCGAAGGAAAGCCGTGCCGGGTGGATATCGTCACATTCTGAAATAGATTTTGTATAAGAACTGCCGCTATTGCGCCGGACGCGCGCTAAGCGACTCTTATGACAGCCTAAAATAGCGCCGCTGAAGATGTATCTTTTTGCAACAGCCCTGAATGTTAGCAATATTGTTATAAATCAAATAAATGATTGTTGCATTTGCACTCTTCGCCAGAGGTCTTATCTTTAAAGGTAGCCAGTCGACTGGCTGGCTCATAACGCAACCGAGGAGTGATGCAAATGGCTAAGATTCTGGTGCTTTATTATTCCATGTACGGACACATTGAGACCATGGCGCATGCCGTCGCCGAAGGAGCAAACAAGGTAGATGGCGTTGAAGTGGTCGTGAAGCGCGTGCCGGAAACCATGCAGGCAGAGGTTTTTGCCAAAGCAGGCGGGAAAACGCAAAACGCGCCCGTCGCCACGCCGCAGGAGCTGGCTGAGTACGACGCCATCATCTTTGGTACCCCAACCCGTTTCGGCAATATGTCCGGACAGATGCGCACCTTTCTCGATCAGACCGGCGGCCTGTGGGCGTCCGGAGCGCTGTACGGCAAACTGGCCAGCGTATTCAGCTCAACCGGTACCGGCGGCGGTCAGGAGCAAACCATCACCTCGACCTGGACCACGCTTGCCCACCACGGGATGATTATTGTACCGATTGGCTACGGCGCCCAGGAGCTGTTTGATGTTTCGCAGGTTCGCGGCGGCACGCCTTACGGCGCCACCACCATTGCCGGCGGCGACGGCTCACGCCAGCCAAGTGAAGAAGAATTAGCCATTGCCCGCTATCAGGGGCAACACGTTGCGGGTCTGGCAGTGAAATTACACGGTTAATCTTCAGCAGGAGGACAAGCATGCCGAATCAAGAAGCAAAGGCCCACCGCGTGGGTGAATGGGCCAGTCTGCGCAATACGTCTCCCGAAATTGCCGAGGCGATTTTTGAATTAGCCAATTACGATGAAAAGCTGGCGGAGAAAATCTGGGAAGAAGGCAGCGATGAAGTCCTGCCCCTCGCCTTCGCCAAAACCGACAAAGACTCCCTGTTCTGGGGCGAACAAACTATCGAACGCAAGAACGTGTAGCCAGGACAGGTACGCAGTACCGCCTCCGGGAGTTCTTACATGAGCTTCCCGGAGGCGCCTGTTCGGGCTACAAGACCAGGCTAAACATCGGCAGCAAGACCCGGATTGCTCCGGGTTTTTTATACTCTGCTACTTCGTGGCCTCGGCCATCGCCTTTTTAAAGGTGTCCATCGGGCAGAAGCCGTTGTCATCGACCGGACAACCGTTCAGCGCCAGCGTCACCCGCTGCGGCGGCGATTGCAGGGTCAGCGCATCGGCATTGCGCAGCTGTTCGGTACTTTGATACACGTACTCAATCTTCATCAAATCGCGATTGCCGCTCTTATCATGCCAGCGCTGGAACACCAGCTTGCCGCCGATGGGCGTACGTTCGTACTGGTTGTGCAGCTGATAAGGTTTAAAATCCAGCGCCGTCAGCAGCGAGGCGATATTGGAATCGTGCCCCACCAGCAGCGTGACTTTCGCCGCCTTCGCCGCATCGCCCACCAGCGCGTTATCAATATATTTCACCAGCGGCTTAGCCACGTTGCGCGCCACTTCAGGGGAAGTAAACAGGCTATCCTGATAGCCGTTTTTCAGCTTCGACAGCACCTGCCACTGCTTATCGGTTTTGATTTCGCCCCACGCCACCTGGTCTTTCGGGAAACCTTCGTAATATTGCAGCGTAAAGGCGTCAACCAGCGAGTTGCCGACTTTAAGCGGCCCGGAAACGCCCGGCTCCTGCTGATATTTGGCGCTAAAGGTATCTTTCGCGTCGCTCAGCGAGCACTGCTGCTTCTCTTTGCAGGACGGGGAGTTACGGTAGTCGGTCATCTCCTCCAGCAGCTTATAGCTTTCGCTCAGCTGCATCCCCTGCCGCTCTTTCTCCATCGCCTGCACCGCCTTTTCGCTAAACGC
This sequence comes from Klebsiella sp. CN_Kp106, assembly GCF_040064575.1. Lineage (NCBI taxonomy): Bacteria > Pseudomonadati > Pseudomonadota > Gammaproteobacteria > Enterobacterales > Enterobacteriaceae > Klebsiella > Klebsiella sp. CN_Kp106. The sequence continues at coordinate 29,708 of NZ_JBEAIG010000063.1, forward strand.
GGCGGAATCGTCAGTGATCACCGGATTAAACGTCGGGTCCATGGTGCCCATTTTTTCCTGATGGTGCACGGTCACGCCGCAGCCGGGAAACGCGCCGGTGATAAAGAACTGCGCGGTGGCGACGGTGCGCTGCAGGCTATTGGCATAGGCGTAGACCGCGTTCTCCGGCGGGCATTCGCCGCTGGTCACCAGCCCCTGCTGCGCCAGCCATTCGCGCATATAGTGCCCCATATACACTTCCAGCACCCCGCCCTTGGTGGTCAGTTGGCCGCCGGGGACATCCCACTCAGGCCAGGACTTCGGCGTTGATTGCTCCAGCACGCTGCCGTTGTTCGCCAGCGGCGCGCGCAGGTTATGGCGGCTCATGATCAGCACCTGCTGAAGCTGGTACCCTTCCGGTGCCGCCTGTTCCTGCGCCTGGACGCCGGCGGAGAGTAAAATAACGCCGGTCACGGCGGCAGCGAGTAGACTTTTTCTCATCCCTTAATCCTCAGTCAGTGATTATCATCGCCTTAATTGTGACAAATTTATGACATTTTTCCGGGCAATGGCTCGCAAAGTGCGGAAAGAAATACGTTTTCCGCCAGAGCGAAGGGAGGCTGAAATGAGAGGGAGGGCGTTACTCCGGTAGCGGTACCGCCGCCAGCGTGCAGATAGCCGCATGCTTGCCGCCGCGATGGTCGACAATCAGCACTTTATCGCCGGCTTTTTTTCCTTCGCAGGGTTTTAACACCTGCTCGACAATACGTTCACGAATTGACGGGTGCCCGGCGTCAGCCAGGCTATGGAATGAAGTCAGAATCAACAACGGCCCAATAAGACCGATGATATGCTTGTTAAACATTTATTACTCTCAACCCTATTTAAGCGGGCCAAGGGTAGCAGCCTGGGGGGCTCTCGTCTGTAAATTCGCTTAAACGAGTGTAACCCGTTCATTTTTTCACCACACCTTTGCTTTACTCTTCACATTTATTCATGTAAATAATAATTTCAGTGTATTGCTGGCAGTCTATTCTCGTCTGATTCATCGGGTCATCTTTAAGAAATATCCCGATGCTATTATCTCGATATCACGGTATTTTTTCTTCATGTTAAACATAACATTAGGTTAATCTATGTCAGGTATCCTGCTCTTTATCGTCGCGGTGGTTTTGCTGGGAGTAGCCATCTTCAGCCTGGTCTCCTATGTGAAGGATCGGCGCTCTGCACAGCTGCCAACTCATAAGAAAAAGAAATAATACGTCCTCACTATTCTTACCTTCTGCCCCTGCTATCTCTCCCGAGCGCCTGATTTCAAACGAGAATGACAAAAAAGAAGGCAGGCTCAATCGCCTGCCTTTGTGTCTGCGTAAAAAATCGTTACGATTCCCAGGCCTGTTCCGCTTTGGCGCCGTCAAACTGCGGCGGCGGCTTGCGGAAGCGGCGGGTCAGATACGTCAGATACAGCAGCCCGAGGCCCGCCCATATCAGACCCAGCGTCAGCGAGGTCGCCTCCAGGTTAATCCACAGTACGCCCACCGTTAGCGCGCCCACCATCGGCAGAAGCAGATAGTGAAAGCGATCTTTCCAGGTTTTATTAAAACCTTTACGCCGCCAGAAGTGGTTAAATACCGACAGGTTAACGAAGGTAAACGCCACCAGCGCGCCAAAGTTAATCAGCGCCGTGGCGGTGACCAGGTCAAAGAACAGCGCCGACAGCGCGACAATCCCCACCATGATCACGTTCAGCGCCGGGGTACGCCATTTCGGATGGACGTAGCCGAAAATGCGCTCCGGGAAAACGTTATCGCGGCCCATGACGTACAGCAGCCGTGACACGCTGGCGTGCGAAGCCAGGCCTGAGGCCAGGGTATTCACAAACGTCGTGCACAGGAAAATCGACTGGAACAACTTGCCGCCAACGTAGAGGGCGATCTCCGGCAGCGCCGCGTCCGGGTCTTTAAAACGGCTAATATCGGGAAAAAAGAGCTGCATAAAAAACGAGGCGGCGATAAAAATCACCCCACCGTAGACCGCAGTAAGGAAGATGGCCTTCGGGATCACCCGCGCGGCGTCCGGCGTCTCTTCGGAAAGCGTGGTCACCGCATCGAAACCGAGGAACGAAAAGCAGACTATCGTCGCCCCGGTAATGATCGGGATCAGGTGCGCATTCTGGCTAATAAACGGCTGGAGCGACCAGACGGTGCCCACCCCTTCCCCTTTATGCAACCCCTGCACCACCAGCACGATAAAGACCACCATGATCGAGATCTGCACCAGCACGAACAGGGTGTTGAAGTTCGCCACCAGGTTGACGCTTTTCAGGTTCGCCGCGGTGAGAATAGCCACAAACGTCACCACCCACACCCAGGGCGGCACGTCCGGAAACAGCGCGGAAAGATAAATCTTCGCCAGCAGCACGTTGATCATCGGCAGGAATAGATAATCCAGCAGCGATGACCAGCCCACCATAAAACCGACGTGCGGGCTGATCGACTTCTGCGCATAGGTATAGGCCGAGCCCGCCTGCGGAAACTGGCGCACCAGCTTGCCGTAGCTGATGGCGGTAAACAGCACCCCGGCCAGCGCCAGCAGATAGGACGCCGGAACGTGGCCGTTGCTGATGCCGGAGACGATGCCGAAAGTATCGAAAACCGTCATCGGCGTCAGATAGGCGAGGCCCATCATCACCACCTGCCACAGCTTGAGAGACTTGCGCAGGCGCGGTTTTTCCGCCCCGGAGGCGTTATCGAGAGAGGGATTAATAGACATAGCCATTTCCCCCGCTGCACACCTGGGTTTGCGGTCGTAGAGACCGGGAAACCAACCTGCTTCGCAACGGGGTTAATGGCAAATCGAAAGGTAAAAAGAACCGACGAGCGGCGGTGGCGACGCATTCCATGCGGCCATGACGGCCCCCTTCTCCCTGCGGATATTTAAACATCTGCATCATTTCCTACCTCGTTACACACTGTGTCGTTAACTGAAGCCCCGTTGCCGCCTGCGCTCCTTAACGCGACATCCGGGAATGGCTGGGCTCCCAGCAAAAACGTCCGACCAGGCTCCGCTCAGGCCGCATGATGCTACTCGTGATAATGCTAAAGCGCCCCTCGCGGGGCGAAAATCAGGCGTTTTTCAACATCCACTCGATTTCAGTTTCTGTGATCAGACGCTCAAACTGCAGTAATTCGTCATTTTTACAGGCGTGATAAACGTGGCAGAAGCGTTCGCCAAGCCGCTCGCGCAGATGATCGTTTTGCATAAACTCCCACAGCGCATCGCTCTGGCGAATCGGGAACGGCAGCCCCTCCTGCTCGAGGCCGTTGCCCTCCACCTCTTCCTGTAACGGCAGCGGATTATCCAGACCGTGGAGGATGCCGGCAAAAATCGCCGCCATCACCAGATACGGGTTGGCGTCCGCCCCGGCCACGCGATACTCGACGCGGTGATTGTGCCGATCGCCGCACGGAATGCGCAGCGCCACCGTCCGGTTGTTGTGCCCCCACGACGCCTGGGTCGGCACGTACATTCCCGGCTGGAAACGACGATACGAGTTCACGTTTGGCGCCAGCAGCGCCATCGACGCCGGCATCAGGTCAATCATCCCGGCGAGCGCGCGTTTTAACATCGCGGAATCTTCGCCGTCCGCGTCCGCCAGCACGTTCTCGCCTTTGTTGTTCTGCATGCTGATATGGATATGCATCCCGCTACCGGCGTGCTCTTCATAGGGTTTCGCCATAAAAGTGGCGTGCATCTTATGCTTCTCCGCCATCAAACGCACGAGACGTTTTAACGCCAGCGCATCATCGCAGGCGTCGAGCACGTTATCGGTATGGTGGAGGTTGATTTCAAACTGGCCGGGAGAGGCTTCCGCCACCGCGCCGTCGGCGGGGATCAGCTGGAGCTGGGCGATCTCGTCGATTTCGTTAAGCACGTCGGCAAAGTGGTTGAGGTTGTCGACGGAGTAAACCTGGCTTTGGGTATTGCGATCGCCGGTTCCCGGCGCGCACGGCGGCTGCAGGTAACCTTCCGCGTCGCGCTTGCGGTCAAGTAAATAGAACTCCAGCTCTACCGCTACCACGGGGAACAGCCCGCGCTGGCGCAGCTGCTGCCAGAGCCGGTTCAGCACGTTCCGCGGCTCAACGTCAAAGGGAGCGCCATCTTCATCAACCATGGTCAGCAGAACCTGACCAATGTATTCCGGGTCCGCCGCCGACGGGGTTAAGGTTCCCAGCACCGGCACGCAGGTGCGGTCCGGTTCGCCCATCTCCTGGCCGAGCCCCGCCTCTTCCACCACGTTGCCGAGAATATCCATCGCAAACACCGAAGCCGGGAAATAGCACCCCTTCTCCAGCTTGCTCAGGCTGGACACCGGGATCCGCTTACCGCGGAAGCAGCCGTTCAGGTCGGTTAGCAGCACATCAACGTATTGCGTATTGGGGTAACGCTCGAGGTAGCGCTTCACTTCCCAGGTGAATGCGCTGACCCGTCTCTCTTCCGACTGCTGAACAAAATTCTCAACTTCTACGATATTGGTTTCCATGATTCACCGCCGTTGTTTTAGTTTCGGACCCTGAATGGCACTGTTAAATATAATGTCCACTCTTCGAATGTGTATGCAAACAAATTGTTTGTCAAATGTTAAATTAAGTTTGCAAAGGGCTATATCCACTGCTAGATTGAGAAAATATTGAACGAAATGGCCGTTTTACCCGCTAATCCGGTCATAATTTAGTCCACTTTGTGAGGGCGATCATGGAAAATATAATGTACAAGCCAGTTATTGGCGTGGTGATGTGTCGAAACAGGCTTAAGGGTCACCAGACCCAGACTCTGCAAGAGAAATATCTGAACGCGATTGTGAACGCCGGCGGCGTACCGATTGCCCTGCCGCACGCGCTGGCCGAGCCGGAGCTGCTTTCTGCGCTACTGCCGAAACTGGACGGCATTTATCTGCCCGGCAGCCCGAGCAACGTACAGCCGCACCTCTATGGTGAAAACGGCGATGAGCCTGACGCCGATCCCGGGCGTGATCTTCTGAGCATGGCGCTGATCGACGCCGCGCTCGAAAGGCGCATCCCCATTTTCGCCATCTGCCGTGGACTACAGGAACTGGTTGTCGCCACCGGCGGGACTCTGTATCGTCGTCTGTTCGAGCAGCCTGAGCTTCTTGAACACCGCGAAGACCCCGAACTTCCCGTCGAGCAGCAATATGCGCCCTCGCATGAAGTTCAGGTTCAGGAAGGAGGATTACTTTCTCAGTTAATACCGGGCTGCAACACGTTTTGGGTAAACTCGTTACACGGGCAGGGAGCAAAAACGACGGGTCCACGGCTGCGCGTGGAGGCGCGTTCTCCGGACGGGCTGGTGGAAGCGGTCAGCGTTAACGACCACCCTTTCGCCCTCGGCGTACAGTGGCATCCTGAATGGAACAGTAGCGAATACGCCCTGTCGCGAATGTTGTTTGAAGGTTTTATCACCGCCTGTCAGAGCTATAGCCAAAATAATTCGAGTTGCAGGAAGGCGGCAAGTGAGGGAATCCCCAGGAGCTTACTGGAGTAAGTGACTGGGGTGAGCGAGCAAAGCCAACGCACAAGCAACTTGAAGTATGACGGGTATATGTTGCTGAAAAACAGCGACTCTGACCACTACCGTTAAGGAAATGCAAATATGAGCGATGACGGACTGGCGCCAGGGAAACGTCTGTCAGAGATCCGCCAACAGCTGGGTCTCTCACAGCGTCGTGCCGCCGAACTGTCTGGGTTAACACATAGTGCCATCAGCACCATAGAGCAGGACAAAGTCAGTCCTGCGATCAGTACGCTGCAAAAGCTGCTGAAAGTCTACGGGCTGTCGCTCTCGGAATTCTTTTCTGAACCAGAAAAACCGGCTGAACCGCAGGTGGTTATCAATCAGGACGATCTGATTGAAATCGGCAGTCAGGGGGTGTCGATGAAGCTGGTTCATAATGGCAATCCGAACCGCACGCTGGCGATGATTTTTGAAACGTACCAGCCTGGAACCACAACCGGGGAGAGGATCAAGCATCAGGGTGAGGAGATAGGCACCATACTGGAAGGTGAAGTCGTGCTGACCATCAACGGTCAGGCGTATCATCTGGTGGCTGGGCAAAGCTATGCCATTAACACCGGCATACCGCATAGCTTCAGCAACACCTCGGCGGGTATCTGCCGAATTATCAGCGCCCATACCCCCACCACATTCTGATTTTTTAGCCTGAGGTTTTCTCAGGTTTTTTTCAGGCGGGCGCCGCGGGAGGCGAAGTCGGGCGGCGCGAAGATAACGCAGTTCACCTTGCGCAATGCGGAAAGACTTATTCCGCTGGCCCCGGATAATTCACGCCTGTTAATGGGCAATTTAAACGGTACTCAACCCCGGGGACGCCCTGCGCCCTGAGGGTCTGAAATCACCACTTTTTTATTTTTCCGATTATGTCATTAAGGAGTCATGATGGATTTTCACAACCTGGCTTACTGGCAAGAAAAAGCAAACAATATCGCGATTGAAACGCGGCTATTTATTAACGGCGAATACAGCGCCGCCGCCGATAATAGCGTGTTCGCCACCGTCGACCCTACCGCCCAGCAGACGCTCGCCGAGGTCGCGCGCGGCAAAAAGGCCGACGTCGATCGCGCGGTCCAGGCCGCCCGCGGCGTCTTCGATCGCGGCGACTGGTCGCAGGCCTCCCCTGCCCAGCGCAAAGCGGTGCTGCATAAATTCGCCGACCTGATGGAAGCCCATCGCGAAGAGCTGGCGCTGCTGGAAACCCTCGACACCGGTAAACCGATTCGCCACAGCCTGCGCGACGATGTCCCCGGCGCCGCCCGCGCGATCCGCTGGTACGCCGAAGCCATCGATAAAGTGTACGGCGAAGTCGCCCCCACCGGCGGCAACGAGCTGGCCATGATCGTCCGCGAACCGATTGGCGTGATTGCGGCGGTGGTGCCGTGGAATTTTCCGCTGCTGCTGGCCTGCTGGAAGCTTGGCCCGGCGCTGGCGTCCGGCAACAGCGTGGTGCTTAAGCCGTCGGAAAAATCCCCGCTTACCGCTCTGCGCCTGGCGGGCCTGGCGAAACAGGCCGGGCTGCCGGACGGCGTATTCAACGTGGTGAGCGGTTTCGGCCATGAAGCAGGTCAGGCGCTGGCGCAGCATCATGACGTTGAAGTCATCACCTTTACCGGCTCCACCCGCACCGGTAAACAGCTGCTGAAAGACGCGGGCGACAGCAATATGAAGCGCGTCTGGCTGGAGGCGGGCGGTAAAAGCGCCAATATCGTCTTTGCCGACTGCCCGGACCTGCAAAAAGCGGTTAACGCCACCGCCGGCGGTATTTTCTACAATCAGGGCCAGGTCTGTATCGCCGGTACCCGTCTGCTGCTTGAGGAGAGCATCGCCGGCCGCTTTCTCGACCTGCTAAAAGAGCAGGCAAAGGGCTGGCAGCCTGGCAATCCGCTCGACCCGAATACCACCATGGGCATGCTGATCGACAACAGCCACGCCGATAGCGTCCACAGCTTTATTCGCGCCGGCGAAGCGCACAGCACGCTGCTGCTGGATGGACGTAAAAATCCGTGGCCCGCGGCGGTCGGCCCGACCATCTTCGTCGACGTCGACCCCGCCTCCGCCCTCAGCCAGGAGGAGATCTTCGGCCCGGTGCTGGTGGTGACCCGCTTTAAAACCGAAGAGCAGGCGCTGGCGCTGGCCAACGACAGCCGCTACGGCCTCGGCGCGGCGGTCTGGACCCGCGATCTCTCCCGCGCTCACCGCGTCAGCCGCCGTCTGAAAGCCGGCTCCGTCTTTGTGAACAACTACAACGATGGCGATATGACCGTGCCCTTCGGCGGCTATAAGCAGAGCGGCAACGGACGCGATAAGTCCCTGCACGCGCTGGAAAAATTCACTGAACTGAAAACTATCTGGATTGCCCTGGAGTCTTAATCATGAGCGAACATACCACCAGCTATTACGCCGCCAGCGCCAACCGCTATGAGCCGTTCCCGACGCTGGACGAATCGATCGGCTGCGACGTCTGCGTCGTCGGCGGCGGCTATACCGGCCTCTCTTCGGCGCTGCATCTGGCCGAAATGGGCTACGATGTGGTGCTGCTGGAAGGCGCGCGCATCGGCTTCGGCGCCAGCGGACGCAACGGCGGCCAGCTAGTCAACTCCTATAGCCGCGATATCGACGTTATTGAAAAAACCTACGGCCCGGATGCCGCGAAAATGCTCGGCAGCATGATGTTTGAAGGCGGCGACATTATTCGCGAACGTATCCAGCGCTATCAGATTGCCTGCGACTATCGCCCCGGCGGGCTGTTTGTCGCGCTGAATCATAAACAGCTGGAGACCCTGGAAGAGCAGAAAGCGAACTGGGAGCGCTACGGCAATACCCAGCTGGAGCTGCTGGATGCCAGCGCCATTCGTCGCGAAGTGGACAGCGATCGCTACGCCGGCGCGCTGCTGGACCACAGCGGCGGTCATATCCATCCGCTCAATCTGGCGATTGGCGAAGCGGACGCCATTCGGCTCAACGGCGGCCGGGTTTACGAACAATCACCGGTCACCGGCATTCAGCACAGCAGCCCGGCGGTGGTGACCACCGCGCGCGGACAGGTCACCGCCCGCTACGTGATCGTCGCCGGTAACGCCTATCTCGGTGATAAGCTCGAGCCGGAGCTGGCGAAACGCAGTATGCCGTGCGGCACCCAGGTGGTCACCACCGCGCCGCTGTCTGAGGATCTGGCGCGCTCGCTGATCCCGAAAAACTACTGCGTAGAAGATTGTAACTATCTGCTGGATTACTACCGCCTGACCGCCGACAACCGTCTGCTGTACGGCGGTGGCGTGGTGTACGGCGCGCGGGATCCGGACGACGTTGAGCGGCTGATTATGCCGAAGCTGCTGAAAACCTTCCCGCAGCTACAGGGGGTGAAAATCGACTACCGCTGGACCGGCAACTTCCTGCTGACCCTCTCGCGAATGCCGCAGTTTGGCCGCCTCGATAACAATATCTATTATATGCAGGGCTACAGCGGCCACGGGGTCACCTGTACCCACCTCGCCGGACGGCTGATTTCGGAGCTGCTGCGCGGGGACGCCGAACGTTTCGACGCCTTCGCCAGGCTGCCGCACTATCCGTTCCCCGGCGGGCGCAGCCTGCGTATTCCGTTTACCGCCATGGGCGCGGCTTACTACAGCCTGCGCGATCGGCTCGGCGTGTAATCCCCTCGGCCGACGGCGCCGGCCGTCGGCTATTTTTTCTCGCCGTTGCGCGGCGGAAATCGCTGCTGGAAGTAGTGGCGCAAAAACTCCACGGTGGTACGAATTTTGGCCGAGGTCGCCAGCCGCGACACGTATACCGCCCAGATATTGGCGGGCTGATAGTACTCCGGCAGCAGCTGCACCAGATTGCCGCTGGCGATATTTTCCCTGACGTCCCACCACGAGCGCAGCGCAATCCCCTGTCCCTCCAGGCACCACTGATGGACGATTTCACCGTGGTTAGACGACAGCGGTCCGGTCACCTTGATGGCGTGCTCCCCCTCTTTATCATCGCGCAGCTGCCAGACGCCAAAGGGCCGGTCGCGCTCTTTGATCACCAGACAGGGCAGCGCGGCGAGATCGCTGAGCTGTTTCGGCCGGGGATAGCGGGCGACAAACGCCGGCGAGGCGCAGAGGATGCGGTGATTGCTGGCAAGCTGGCGGGCTATCAGATTGGGCGCGATATCGTCGCCGACGCGAATATCCAGATCGACCCCTTCATTGGCCAAATCCACCAGCCGGTCGGCGACGTCAAAACGGATCTCCAGCTGCGGGTAGCGACGGGCCAGCTCGGAGAGCGCCGGCGCGACTACCCGCCGGCCAAAGCCAAAGCTGCTGATAATCCGCAGCGTCCCCTGCGGCACCTGCCGCACATCGGAGAGCTCATCCATCATCTGGTCGACATCCTGCAAAATGCGTAGTCCCCATTCGTAGATGCGCTCGCCCTCTTCGGTGATAGCCACGCGCCGGGTGGTACGGTGCAGCAGCTGGACGTTGAGCGTTTGCTCCAGCAGCGACACGCGCTTGCTGACGAAAGCCGGCGAGACGCCGAGCTCTTCCGCGGCGGCGGCAAAACCGGCGCGGCGGGCAACCAGCATAAATACGCGTAAATCGTTCAGCAGCGGCAGATTATTCATGATTCGTGTTTTATGTTTCACCAGTTAACGGGATTAATTATGAATCAGTCAATTATAGGATAGCGGTGAAGTCAATTTTCCTTACCTCAAACTGAGAATAACAATGAATAAAACCTTACGTATTGCCGCCATCCCCGGCGATGGCATCGGTAAAGAAGTGCTGCCGGAAGGCGTCCGCGTACTGCAGGCCGCCGCCGAACGCTGGGGGCTGGCGTTAAGCTTCGAGCACTTTGAGTGGGCCAGCTGCGACTATTACGCGCAGCACGGCGCCATGATGCCCGACGACTGGCGCGCGCAGCTGCAAACGTTTGATGCGATCTACTTCGGCGCGGTCGGCTGGCCGGATATCGTGCCGGACCACATTTCCCTGTGGGGCTCGCTGCTGAAGTTCCGCCGCGAGTTCGACCAGTACGTCAACCTGCGTCCGGTGCGCCTGTTCCCCGGCGTCCCCTGCCCGCTGGCGGGTAAACAGCCCGGCGATATCGATTTCTACGTGGTGCGTGAAAACACCGAAGGGGAATATTCCGCCCTCGGCGGCCATGTGAATCCGGGGACTGAACATGAAGTGGTGATTCAGGAGTCGGTATTTACCCGTCGCGGCGTTGACCGGATCCTGCGCTACGCCTTTGAATTAGCGCAGAGCCGCCCGCGCAAAACCCTGACCTCGGCGACCAAATCCAACGGTCTGGCCATCAGCATGCCCTTCTGGGACCAGCGCGTCGAAGCGATGGCGCAGCACTACCCGGAGGTGAAATGGGATAAGCAGCACATTGATATTCTGTGCGCCCGCTTCGTGCTGCAGCCGGAGCGTTTTGACGTGGTGGTCGGCTCCAATCTGTTCGGCGATATCCTCTCCGATCTCGGCCCGGCCTGTACCGGCACCATCGGCATTGCCCCGTCGGCAAACCTCAATCCGGATCGCACCTTTCCGTCGCTGTTTGAAGCGGTGCACGGTTCGGCGCCGGATATTTACGGCAAAAATATCGCCAACCCGATTGCCACCATCTGGGCCGGCGCGATGATGCTCGACTTCCTCGGCAACGGGGACGCACGCTATCAGGCCGCCCACGACGGTATTCTGGCGGCGATTGAGCAGACCATTGCCAGCGGACCGAAGACGCCGGATATGCAAGGCAGCGCCTCCACCCAGCAGGTGGGCGAAGCGATTTGTCGGGCGATTGTTGAACAAAAGTAGCCCGGACAGGCGCGTAAGCGCCGCCTCCGGGACGGTGCTCGTGCAGCTACGATATGCCTCTGAAACAACGTGATATGCAGCGATGCCCTGGTGCCCGCTGAAATCGGCGAACCGGAGGTCGGAAGACAAGG
>NZ_JBEAIG010000064.1:0-36822 GCF_040064575.1 Klebsiella sp. CN_Kp106
ACCCGGCGGGCTGTAAGCCGTTGTTCCGTGTCAGTGGAGGCGCATTATAGGGAGTAATTCTGAAGTGGCAAGAGGAATTTCAAAAAAAAACTCCACCCGCTTATTTTTCAACCAAAGCTGCAGCTGAGAATACATTATCGCCTGGTTTTTAAACAAAAACGAGCCCGGCGGGCCCGTTTTTGCTGTTTTGTGATTTACTGCACTGCCACTATCCGGTCGTTTTTCACAACCAGCTGCACTTCTTTACCCGGTATCAGCTCTCCAGAAAGAATCTGCTGCGCCAGCGGGTTTTCGATCTGCTGCTGGATAGCACGTTTCAGAGGACGTGCGCCATAAACCGGATCGTAACCGTTTTCGCTCAGCAGCTTCAGTGCCTCATCAGAGAGGTGAACTTCATAGCCGCGTTCCTCAAGTCGTTTATACAACCGCTGCAGCTGAATCTGTGCAATAGAAGCAATGTGTTTTTCACCTAACGGGTGGAATACCACCACTTCATCAATACGGTTGATAAACTCCGGCCGGAAGCTTTGGCTAACCACGCCCAGAACCAGCTCTTTCATGTGGCTATAGTCCAGAGCCCCAAAACGTTCCTGAATGAGATCCGAACCGAGGTTAGAGGTCATGATGACGACCGTATTGCGGAAGTCGACCGTTCTCCCCTGCCCGTCAGTCAAACGTCCATCGTCCAGTACCTGCAGCAGAATGTTAAAGACATCCGGATGCGCTTTTTCCACTTCATCCAGCAGGATGACGGAATAAGGACGACGGCGGACCGCTTCAGTGAGATAGCCGCCTTCTTCATAACCGACGTATCCCGGAGGCGCCCCAACCAGACGTGAAACGGAGTGTTTCTCCATAAACTCTGACATGTCGATACGTACCATCGCATCGTCGCTATCAAACATAAAGTTGGCCAGCGCTTTACAGAGTTCTGTTTTACCTACACCGGTAGGGCCCAGGAACAGGAACGAGCCGATTGGACGATTAGGATCGGATAATCCGGCACGGCTACGGCGGATTGCATTCGATACCGCTTCAACCGCTTCATTCTGACCAATGACGCGACTATGCAGCTCCTGCTCCATACGCAGCAGCTTCTCACGCTCGCCTTCCAGCATTCTGGCCACCGGGATACCCGTCCAGCGAGCCAACACTTCCGCGATTTCCGCATCCGTGACTTTATTACGCAACAGACGCATCGTCTTGCCTTCGGATTGCGTTGCCGCCGCCAGCTGTTTTTCCAGCTCCGGGATTTTGCCGTACTGCAGCTCGGACATCCGCGCCAGATCGCCGACGCGACGCGCCTGCTCAATAGCGATTTTCGCCTGTTCCAGCTCAGCCTTAATCGTCTGGGTTCCGGAGAGCGATGCTTTTTCAGCCTTCCACTCTTCTTCTAAGACTGAATATTGACGTTCTTTATCGGCCAGCTCCTCATTCAGCACATCCAGCCGCTTAATACTGGCTTCATCAGACTCTTTCTTCAGCGCCTGCTGTTCCAGCTTGAGCTGAATGATGCGACGGTCGAGTCTGTCCAGCTCTTCCGGTTTTGAGTCAATCTGCATCCGAATGCTGGATGCGGCTTCATCGATCAGGTCGATAGCTTTATCCGGCAGCTGTCGGTCGGCGATATAGCGATGAGACAGCGTGGCTGCCGCAACAATCGCCGGGTCGGTGATCTGCACGTGGTGGTGCAGTTCATAACGTTCTTTCAGACCACGCAAAATCGCAATGGTATCTTCAACGGTCGGCTCCGCCACGAATACTTTCTGGAAACGACGTTCCAGCGCGGCGTCTTTCTCAATGTACTGGCGATATTCATCCAGCGTCGTAGCGCCCACGCAGTGCAGCTCACCGCGCGCCAGCGCCGGTTTCAGCATGTTACCGGCGTCCATTGCGCCGTCCGCTTTACCCGCACCCACCATGGTGTGCAGCTCATCGATAAACAGGATGACGTTGCCTTCCTGCTTGGCGAGGTCATTCAGAACGCCTTTTAAGCGCTCTTCAAACTCACCGCGGTATTTGGCACCCGCCACCAGCGCGCCCATATCGAGCGCCAGCACCCGGCGCCCCTTCAGCCCTTCCGGCACTTCACCGTTGACGATCCGCTGCGCCAGCCCTTCAACAATGGCCGTTTTACCTACACCGGGTTCACCAATCAGCACCGGGTTGTTTTTGGTACGGCGCTGCAGAACCTGAATCGTACGACGAATTTCTTCATCGCGGCCAATCACCGGGTCAAGCTTGCCCTGCTCGGCACGTTCGGTCAGATCGACGGTAAATTTTTTCAAGGCCTGACGTTGGTCTTCGGCTCCCTGATCGTTCACGCTTTCACCTCCGCGCATTTGTTCGATCGCCTGACTCACGTTGGCGGTTGTGGCCCCGGCGGATTTTAAAAGGTCGGTCAGCGTGCCGCGTGATTCAAGCGCTGCCAGAACGAACAGCTCTGACGAAATAAAGTTGTCCTTTCTCTTTTGCGCCAGCTTGTCGCAAAGGTTCAGGATACGCACTAAATCCTGGGACGGTTGAACATCGCCGCCGGTACCTTCCACCTGCGGCAATCGGCTCAACGCCTGTTCAATATTGGTGCGCAACTCTCCGGCATTGATGCCCGCCGAAGTTAATAAAGGACGTATCGATCCCCCTTCCTGATTCAGCAAGGCGCTCATAAGATGAAGAGGTTCGATGAATTGGTTGTCGTGCCCGAGTGCAAGGGACTGGGCATCGGCAAGAGCAAGCTGGAATTTATTGGTAAGACGATCCAGACGCATAACTCCTCCCATAACAGGTCAAATTTGCTACTGGAGATTAAATGAGGTCATCCCTCAATTATTCAAGGTTAAAGACCTGAACTATGCAAAAATAAGTTTGCCTTCTGGATCGTCTTAGTTCGGGAGGTTATATCAGCCAGATGAAACTTGCCATACGACCCGTCGTCTTGTCGCGACGATAAGAGAAAAAATCATCTTTTTCGCTGAGGGTACAGCGGTCACCGCCAAAAATCTGCTCAACGCCAACGCTCGCCAGCCGCTGACGCGCAAGCTGATAGATATCAGCAAAATACTTTTCACCTGCAGGACGAAATGCGCGCTCCGCCTGAGTATCTTTTGCCATAAAAGCCTCACGCACCTCCGGACCAACCTCAAACGCGTCCGGCCCAATGGCGGGCCCAAGCCAGGCCATGATGTTTTCCGGTTTATCGGCAAAACAGGCCACGGTTTCTTCCAGCACGCCTTCACAAAGGCCCCGCCAGCCGGCATGAGCAGCCGCAACTTCCGTTCCCGCGCGGTTGCAAAAAAGCACCGGCAGGCAATCAGCGGTCATCACCGCGCATACCGTACCCGGCACATTGCAGTATGAAGCATCAGCGCGCTTTGACGGGTACGGCCCGCCATCGAGCTTTAACACTGCCGTACCGTGAACCTGCTCCAGCCACACCGGGTATGACGGAAGACCGCCAGCGGCGAACATGCGCCGACGGTTCTCTTCTACGTGCTGCAGATTGTCTCCGCAATGGGCTCCGAGGTTAAGTGAATCGTATGGCGACAAACTCACCCCACCAGCGCGCGTGGAACTACAGGCTGCCACGCCTTCCGGCATTGGCCATTGCGGTACAATCAGTTTAGTCATAGCCAGTCAATATCGTCTTTATGGGTTTCAAAATCAGCGCGCATGGCATCAATCAAATCAACCATATCCTGTGGAATTGGCGCATGCCATTCCATCTCAATGCCGCTGATCGGATGGTATAAACGCAGCATGGTGGCATGCAGGGCCTGGCGATCGAACTTACGCAGAGCGGTGATGAACTCTTCCGATGCGCCTTTAGGCGGACGCGGGCGCCCGCCATAGACCTGATCGCCCACCAGCGGGTGAGTGATGTGCGCCATGTGTACGCGAATCTGATGCGTACGGCCGGTCTCCAGGCGCAAACGCAGACGAGTATGAATGCGAAAATGCTCCATGATCCGATAGTGCGTCACCGCCGGTTTTCCCATAGGATGTACCGCCATATGCGTACGCTTGGTCGGGTGGCGGCTAATCGGTTCTTCCACCGTTCCGCCAGCGGTCATGTGACCAATCGCCACCGCTTCATACTCGCGGGTGATTTCGCGCAGCTGCAGGGATTCCACCAGGCGGGTTTGCGCCGGAATGGTCTTCGCGACCACCATCAAGCCGGTGGTGTCTTTATCAAGACGGTGCACGATCCCCGCACGCGGCACGTCAGCAATGGCCGGATAGTAGTGCAACAGCGCATTCAGCACAGTACCGTCAGGGTTGCCCGCGCCAGGGTGCACAACTAAATCGCGCGGTTTATTAATTACGAGGATGTCATCATCTTCATAAACGATATTGAGCGGAATATCCTGTGCCTGGAAACGGACTTCTTCTTCGATTTCAACATCGATAGCAATCGTTTCTCCCCCCAGCACTTTCTCTTTCGGCTTGTCGCTGACGCTGCCGTTTACCAGCACTCTCTGGTCAAGGATCCATTCTTTTATGCGCGAACGCGAATAATCCGGGAACAATTCGGCCAAAGCCTGATCTAAGCGTTGTCCGAGTTGATTTTCGGACACCGTTGCGTTGAGTTGTACTCGTTGTGCCATATACAGCTTCTTCGTTTTAACGTTGGGTTTTACGGCTTTGCCGTTTAATATAGTGTGCTATTGTAGCTGGTCTTAATCGGGAGCAGGAACAGAGATTCTCCCGCATAAACATTTTGAGGAAGTCAAAACGTCATGACGCGCATGAAATACCTGGTGGCAGCAGCCACACTGAGCCTGGCTTTGGTGGGTTGCTCTGGCTCAAAGGAGGAGGTGCCCGATAATCCGCCGAATGAGATCTACGCGACCGCTCAGCAAAAGCTGCAGGACGGTAACTGGAAACAGGCAATAACGCAACTGGAAGCGTTGGATAACCGTTATCCCTTTGGTCCTTATTCCCAACAGGTACAGTTGGATCTGATTTATGCGTACTACAAAAACGCCGATCTGCCGTTGGCTCAGGCAGCTATCGATCGCTTTGTGCGCCTGAACCCTACCCATCCTAACATTGATTACGTCATTTATATGCGTGGTCTGACAAATATGGCGTTGGATGACAGTGCGCTGCAGGGCTTCTTCGGTGTCGATCGTTCTGACCGCGATCCACAACACGCGCGCGATGCCTTTAACGACTTCTCCAAACTGGTTCGTGGCTATCCTAACAGCCAGTACGCTACTGACGCCTACAAGCGTATGGTGTTCCTGAAAGATCGTCTGGCGAAGTACGAGCTGTCGGTCGTGGATTACTATACCGATCGTGGCGCATGGGTTGCGGTCGTTAACCGCGTAGACGGCATGCTGCGTAACTATCCGGATACGCAGGCCACCCGCGACGCGCTTCCGAAAATGGAAAACGCCTACCGTCAGATGCAGATGAACGCGCAGGCGGACAAGGTTGCGAAAATCATCGCGGCTAACAGCAAGAACACCTGATAGCCCTTAGATAAGCAAAACGGCAGCCGAGTGGCTGCCGTTTTTTTATTCGTTAAATCGTTAAGCTGAAGCGGTTTAGCGCCGAGTTAACTCATCAAATATGGCTCTCTTTCTTCCATTCCACAAGTAAAATCTCACCTGTTCCTGTCCTGTCTCACAAAACAGATTCGTTGACAAAAAGTGACAATAAAATGTGATTTAAATCACGCATTTTGACATTGGGCGAGGTATGCTGAGTTTACCAAGACGGGAAAGACAAGAGGTAAAATTTATGACAATGAACATTACCAGTAAACAAATGGAAATTACTCCGGCAATCCGCCAGCACGTCGCAGACCGTCTCGCCAAACTGGATAAATGGCAAACCCACTTAATTAACCCGCACATCATCCTCTCTAAGGAGCCGCAGGGTTTTGTCGCTGACGCAACCATCAATACGCCAAACGGGCACCTGGTCGCCAGCGCACGGCACGAAGACATGTATGCCGCAATTAACGAATTGATCAACAAGCTGGAACGGCAGCTCAATAAAGTGCAACACAAAGGGGAAGCCCGCCGCGCCGCAACGTCGGTGAAAGAGGCAGGCTTTGTGGAAGAAGAAGAGTAATCCTTAACTTAAGCTTGTGTCATGCCACGCGCCTTCGGGCGCGTTTTTTATTGACAGAGTGAAAACAGTACAGGTACTGTAATCCCCACTAACTCAAGGAATTCATCGTGAAACTGATCCCGTTTTTCTTCGCATTCTTTTTTACCTTCCCCTGAATGGGAGGCAATTCGTCGTGTGATAAAGAATGCGAAGACGAACAACAAGGCCTCCCAAACGGGAGGCCTTTTTTATTGATAATCAATAACAAGAAAGGCAACACATATGACCGAGGAAAACCCATTACTGGCCCTACGCGATAAGATCAGCGCTCTGGATGAGAAACTGCTTGCGCTGCTGGCTGAGCGCCGCGGCCTGGCCGTCGAGGTCGGTAAAGCCAAGCTGGCATCGCACCGGCCGGTGCGGGATATCGACCGCGAGCGGGACCTGCTGGAACGCCTGATGACGCTGGGGAAAAAACACCATCTTGATGCCCATTACATCACGCGCCTGTTCCAGCTGATCATTGAAGACTCGGTCCTTACCCAACAAACGCTGCTGCAACAGCACCTGAATAAAATTAATCCGCACTCCGCGCGGGTGGCATTCCTCGGACCTAAAGGTTCATATTCGCACCTTGCGGCTCGTCAGTATGCCGCCCGCCACTTTGAACAGTTTATCGAAAGCGGCTGCGCGAAGTTCGCCGATATCTTTGAGCAAGTGGAGACCGGCCAGGCTGACTATGCCGTCGTTCCTATTGAAAATACCAGTTCCGGCGGCATCAATGATGTTTACGATCTTCTGCAGCACACCAGCTTATCCATCGTGGGCGAGCTGACGCTGCCTATCGATCACTGCGTGCTGGTCTCAACGTCCACCGATGCGCAACAGATTACGACGGTCTACAGCCATCCGCAGCCGTTTCAGCAGTGCAGCCAGTATCTGAGCCGCTATCCGCACTGGAACATTGAATATACCGACAGCACCTCCTCAGCGATGGAAAAAGTCGCTCAGGCTAAATCGCCGACCGTTGCCGCCCTGGGCAGCGAAGCAGGCGGAGCGCTGCACGGTTTGCAGGTCCTGGAACATTGTCAGGCGAACCAGACGCAAAACATCACCCGCTTCCTGGTTCTGGCGCGTAAAGCGGTGGAAGTCTCCGATCAGGTCCCCGCGAAAACCACGCTGTTGATGGCCACCGGCCAGCAAGCCGGGGCCCTGGTAGAAGCGCTGCTGGTGCTGCGAAACCATAATCTGATCATGACCAAGCTGGAATCACGCCCCATTCACGGTAATCCGTGGGAAGAGATGTTTTATCTGGATATCCAGGCCAACCTGGAATCACTGCCAATGCGCAAGGCATTAAAAGAGCTGGCCGAGATAACGCGTTCAATGAAAGTGCTGGGCTGCTATGCCAGCGAAAACGTGGTACCGGTCGACCCGGTTTAACGTTCGATAAACGGCAATTTCTTCATCCCTGCCACGGCAACTGGCAGGGTGAAGATCGCGCCGGAAAGCGGATATTTCGCCACTTCTTCGGCATCCATATTCTCCCGCGTGGTGGTAATGTAGAGCGTCTTCATATCCGCTCCGCCAAAACAGACCATCGTCGGGCAACGCACCGGTAGACGATGCTCCTCCAGCTGCTCGCCCGTCGGCGAGAAGCGCGCAATACGCCAGCCGTCAAACATCGCGCTCCAGTAGCAACCTTCAGCATCGATGGCCGCGCCGTCTGGAATCCCCTCTCCCGGCTGAAAGCGCAGGAAGACCTCACGTTTACCCGCCTCGCCCCGCTCATCGAGAGGTGTTCGATAGATAACGGCATTTGGCGTATCCGAGGTATACATCCAACGTTTGTCTTCGCTAAACGCCAGACCGTTAGCGCCGTGAATATCGCACTGGATAACCTGCGGGGAGAGATCGTTATCGATGCGCACTAAGAGCGCGCCATTAAAATCTCCCGGCCCCCAGAAAGTCCCGGCATAAAAGCGGCCGTCACGATCGGTTCCACCATCATTAAAGCGCGCTAATTGCGGGTTGCTGGGGTTATCGCAGACTTTGCGCTGTAGAAGACCATGCGCATCAGTGAGCCAGATACCGCTGCGTAAAGCGACGATAAAACCGCCCTTCTCGCGCAGGGCAAAACAGCCGGGCTCCTCGGGAAATTGCAGAACCTGATGTTCACCCGTCTGCACGTCGTAGCGATGAATCTCGCATTCCATAATATCGGCCCAGTACAATGCCTGTTCGGCTTCGCTCCAGGTCGGACATTCCGGTAAATGCCCGGTGTAATCAAACAGCGGTTGTGGTTCAGCCATCGTTTTCATCCCTATAAAAAAAGCCAGCGGGTCACCCCTCTGGCTTTATTGTATACGTGTTTGACGACTTACTGCCGATTATCATTTGCCTGGCGCAGCAACGTCCGGCTTTCGCTCTGGAAGCGCTGGGCATAGTCACCGAACCAGTGCTCAACCTTACGGAAGCTATCGATGAACGCCTGTTTATCCCCCTGCTCCAGCAGGCCGATAGCTTCACCGAAGCGCTGGTAGTATCGCTTAATCAGCGCCAGATTATTTTCCGAGGACATAATAATGTCAGCATAGAGCTGCGGATCCTGGGCAAACAGCCGGCCAACCATCGCCAGTTCCAGACGATAAATAGGCGACGACAGCGCCAGAAGTTGCTCAAGACGCACATTCTCTTCGGCCAAGTGCAGGCCGTAAGCGAAGGTCGCAAAGTGGCGCAACGCCTGAATAAAGGCCATATTCTGATCGTGCTCGACGGCGCTGATACGATGGAGCCGCGCGCCCCAGACCTGAATTTGCTCCAGGAACCACTGATACGCTTCGGGCTGGCGGCCATCGCAGTACACCACCACCTGCTTCGCCAGGCTGCCGCTGTCCGGCCCAAACATGGGGTGTAACCCCAATACCGGACCTTTGTGCGCGGCCAGCATCGCCTGCAGCGGTTCCGCTTTCACCGAGGCCAAATCGACCAGGATGCAGTCCGCCGGCAGCGGTGGCAGCTGAGCAATCGTTGCCGCCGTGATATGAATCGGCACGCTGACGATAACCATACCGGCATCGGCGACAATCTCTTCCGCCCGCGACCAGTCGTCTTTTTCAAGGATACGAACCTGATATCCGGAAAGCGTCAGCATTTTCTCAAACAGACGCCCCATTTGCCCGCCGCCGCCAACAATCACCACCGGACGCAGGTTCGGATAAAGCGTTTTAAAACCTTTATCGTTTTCGCTAGAATAAGACTCCCGCATGACGCGACGCAAAACATCTTCGATAAGATCCGGCGGGACCCCAAGCGCAGCAGCCTCCTCGCGCCGGGACGCCAGCATCGCCGATTCACGCTCAGGAACGTAAATGGGCAGGCCGTATTGGCTTTTAACCTCTCCGACTTCCGCTACCAGCTCCAGGCGCTTAGCCAGCAGTTCCAGCAGCGCCTTATCGACTTCATCAATTTGATCGCGCAATGCGGTCAGTTCAGCAACCATATCATCCTCTTACGCCAGACGAGCCGCCAGATGGCCTCGCAGATCCTTATCAAGTTCGCGGAGCAGCGCATCGGTGGTTTCCCAACTAATGCAGGCATCGGTCACTGAGACGCCGTATTTCATATCGCAACGCGGCTGCTCAGAGGACTGGTTACCTTCGTGGATATTGCTCTCAATCATCAGACCAATAATGGAACGGTTACCATCTTTAATCTGCGCGACCACGGATTCCGCAACCGCAGGCTGACGGCGGTAGTCTTTATTAGAATTCCCATGGCTGCAATCTACCATCAGCGATGGCTTCAGTCCCGCCTGAGTCATCTCTTTTTCACACTTCGCAACATCTTCCGGGCCGTAGTTTGGCGCTTTCCCGCCGCGTAGAATGACGTGACCATTCGGGTTGCCCTGCGTTTGCAGCAGGCACACCTGTCCGGCCTGGTTGATGCCGACGAAACGGTGCGGCATCGCGGCAGCGCGCATTGCGTTAATTGCCGTGGCAAGGCTACCATCGGTGCCGTTTTTAAACCCTACCGGCATCGACAGGCCAGAAGCCATCTCACGGTGAGTCTGGGATTCGGTCGTACGCGCGCCGATAGCAGACCAGCTAAACAGATCGCCGAGATACTGAGGACTGTTTGGATCCAACGCTTCCGTCGCCAACGGTAGCCCCATATTGACCAGTTCAACCAGCAGACGGCGCGCAATCTTCAGGCCGCCTTCCACATCAAACGAACCATCCATATGCGGATCGTTAATCAGCCCTTTCCAGCCAACGGTGGTGCGGGGTTTTTCAAAATAGACGCGCATGACCAGATAGAGGCTATCGCTGACCTCTTCGGCAAGGGCTTTAAAACGACGAGCGTACTCAATGGCGGTTTCAGGATCGTGGATCGAACAAGGGCCACATACCACCAGCAGACGCGGATCGCGGCCGGCGATGATGTTGGAGATGGTCTGGCGAGACTGCGCAATCTGCGCCTCCTGCTCAACGCTCAGAGGGAATTCAGCCTTCAACTGATCCGGAGTGATCAAAACCTGTTCGTCGGTAATGTGTACGTTGTTCAGCGCGTCTTTTTGCATGATTGCGATCCTGTATAGCTCGTTTGCGATAGTTATTGCCTCAGCGAGGATGACGTAACGATACCACACAGAGTAAAGATTTCAATCCATATTACGTAAATTTTACTTTACACACGGAAATTAAATCGCGCTGCATTTCACTCAATGCGTATCAAATTATTTACAGTGAGTCATTAAACGCCAGTTTTTCCCTGCTTCCACGAATTTCTTTTACGAAAAATCCTGGTAAGAATTATCTCAAAGCGGCGAGGCTGGCTAATGACGATTTTCCTCAACAATGCTATTCTTCGCCCGGGTTTCAGCAATCTGCATCCCCCACGCTATGACAATCTGACGGAACCGTAATGACTGTTCTTCACCGTCTCTTTTTGACTTTAGTACTATCACTCGTGGGTATCTCTGCTGTTGCCTCCGGACCGTCTGAAAATGTTCGGACAATCGTTTCGGGGATCGTGACTTATACTCGCTGGCCGCAATTATCCGGTCCTCCAAGGCTCTGTATTTTTTCAACATCACGATATATCCATAGCCTGGCCGAAGACGCTCCGGAAATATTGCCTTATAAACCCGTGATTGTTCGTAATACACAAGAAGCCTTACAGACGACCTGCGATGGTTTTTATTTTGGCAGTGAATCGCCGACCCAACAGTCTGAATTTACGGCCAAATATGGAAACCGGCCCCTATTACTTATTGCGGAACAAAACACCGATTGCTCTATTGGCAGCGCTTTTTGCCTGCTCATCAACAATGAGAGAGTCAGATTTTCCGTAAATCTGGATGTACTGACGCACAGCGGCGTTCGGGTTAATCCCGAGGTGCTGATGCTTGCCCGGAAAACATCACATGAATAAGGATTTTTCTCAGGCCCCGCGCCCCACATTTAAAAGAGCGCTGCGCCGTATCAGCATGATAAGCGTGGTGATCTCTATGACACTGGTCTGGCTGTTACTCTGCACCGCTTCCATATTTACACTCAAGCAATACGCCCAAAAAAACCTGGAACTTACCGCTGCCACCATGGGCCGTAGCCTGGAAGCAGCGCTCGTTTTTGGCGATAGCGCAGCGGCTGAAGACACGCTGGCCACTCTGGGCAGACAGGGGCAATTTTCTCAAGCAATTCTGGTCGATGGCCGGCAAAGACCCTTCGCCTCATGGCATAACGATGGTCTGGTCAGTCAGGATAAAATCAGCGACGTCATCAGCAAATGGCTCTTCCCGAAACCCACGGTGCAAACTATCCTGCACCAGGGAAAAATTATCGGTGAACTCCGTCTGACCGCGCTGGACAGATTGATAAGCTATTTTCTTGGTATCTCTATTATTGTGCTCACCGGCAGCATTTTTCTGGCTTCCTGCATCGCTTTGCTCCTTACCCACTCGCTGCATCGCGGCATTGTGGCAGCGTTACAGAGCATTACCGAGGTGGTACATGACATCCGCGAAAATCGCCATTTCTCCCGCCGGGTGCCCGAAGAGCGCATTGAAGAATTCCACCTGTTCGCCCAGGACTTCAATAGCCTGCTGGGTGAAATGGAGGACTGGCAGCGGCAGCTTCAGGCTAAAAACGCCCAGCTCCTGCGCAGTTCATTACACGACCCGCTAACCGGGCTGGCTAACAGAGCGGCTTTCCGGAATGTGATTAATGATCTGATGAAGGATGAAACCGCCCAAAGTCATTCTGCGCTGTTATTTCTTGATGGCGATAACTTCAAGCTTATTAACGACAACTGGGGCCACGCAGCCGGCGATAAAGTGTTAATTGAGGTCGCGAGCCGCCTGATGGCCTTTGTCGGTAAACAGCATCAGGCATGGCGTCTCGGCGGCGATGAATTTGCCATTCTGCTACGGGATGTTCATTCAGAAACCGAAGTTCGGGCACTGTGCAGCGCGTTGTCCGAACAGTTTATCCCGCCGTTTAATCTACACAATGGCCACACCGCCAGCCTGTCACTGAGCATTGGTTACGCTTTAACCTGGGAACATACCTCAGCGGAAAATCTGCAAGAGCTTGCCGATCAAAATATGTATCGGATGAAACACCAGCGCTTACAGCAAACGCAAAAATAAAAGGAATCACCATGATCGGAAAATATTTTGCTCCTGCTTTACTGGCCGCACTTTTTCTTAGCGGCTGCCAGGCTCCGCAAGGAAAATTCTCGGCAGAACAAATTGCAGCAATGAAGTCATATGGCTTTACTGAAACCAACGGCGACTGGTTATTAGGAATATCTGATACCATCCTGTTTGATAAAAACGACTATCATCTGCGTGCCGAAAGCAAACAGCAAATTCGCACAATGGCTTCACGTCTGGCGAGTACCGGTATTACCCATAGTCGCCTTGAAGGTCATACTGATAATTACGGCGAAGACAGCTACAACGAAATGCTATCGCTTAAGCGGGCTAACAGCGTGGCGGATGCCTGGGCCGAAGGGGCGAATATTCCGCGCGCAAACTTGACCACTCGCGGACTCGGGAAAAAGTATCCTATAGCCAGCAACGATACCGCGAAAGGGCGCGCTGAAAACCGCCGCGTCACGGTGGTTATCAGCACGCCTTAAACACCTATTCGACTGGTTTAGCCGCTATCACCGCCGTTGCTGAGCGCCAGCGCAGATAATCAACGGCGAGACATAGCACGAGGCTGCTCCCCATGAGCGGCAGCGCCAGGCCCAACAACACCGCAATAACAGCAGTCAGCAAACGAGCAGGCCACGCTAAGCCAAACCACGCCTGTATCAACGTATTGTCCGGGTTAAACGCCGCGCGCGCCGGGCGACGAATCCACCACAGCCGGTACCCCACCGCTATCATCACGCAGAGTGCGGTTCCGAATGCGATAAGCAGTAGCTGGTTAGCAAGACCGAACAAAATTCCCATATGGAAATCAACGCCCCAGCGGGTCAGCTTAGCCATGAGCGGAAAGTCGGAAAAATGAGTGCGGTCCACGATTTGCATCGTTGCACCATCGATCGCGACAGCATCAACCCGGGTTGGCCAGCTTCTGTCGATTTCATTTACCGTCCACGCGCGCCCGGCACCCGACGGCGGTCGAATCTCCAGCTTACCGGCATCCAGCCCCGCCGCGCGGGCAGCCAGCAGAACCGGGTCAAAATCCTCTACGCGCAACTGCGCCGTCATCTCCCCCATCGCTCCATGTCCCACATGATGTTCGGCATGCGGATCGTAAGCGGCCGGAGCGGCACTTTCCAGCCGGGTATTCACCTGCGGCGTCAGCCAGCCAAAGGCGGCACGCATCCTATCGACGTGACTACCTGCCCATTGCGACCAGGTTAAACCGGTCGCCGAGAATAACAACATACCGACCAGCAGCACCCAGCCGAGAGAAACGTGCAGGCGACGGTTATTCTGCACGCTGTTATTTATGCGACGACGCGGCCG
Source organism: Klebsiella sp. CN_Kp106 (assembly GCF_040064575.1). Classification (NCBI taxonomy): domain Bacteria; kingdom Pseudomonadati; phylum Pseudomonadota; class Gammaproteobacteria; order Enterobacterales; family Enterobacteriaceae; genus Klebsiella; species Klebsiella sp. CN_Kp106. The sequence goes on from NZ_JBEAIG010000064.1 coordinate 14,048, forward strand.
GGTCATCGACCACAGCGCGATCCCGCCCAGAGCGGCAACCCACATCCAGGAGGCTGCCAGCTCGCTGTACAGTCGACCGAAGTTACCCAGCAGCAAAGAGCGATGGGCATAATCAATCCACTGACGCAGCGGCAAAATACCGCTGGTGCCATAAACCGGCATATCGCCTGTCACCCGTAGCGTCACCGGATCGACAAAAATTGCCCGCGTTTCCGACTCGCCAAGGGTCGGGTCAATAAACATCACTCGGGTCGTATCGCCAGCCACTATCCCCGGTCGAACCGCATGCAGGCGGAGGTTTCCCTGAATGGCCTCCGTCGCTACGGTAATTTGCGCGCTTAGCGGCTGTTTTTCCCCAGTCAACGTACCGTACAGAGCATCACGATAGAGCCAGTTTTCCAGCTGAGGGGTGGCGACATATAGCGTACCGGTCAGGGCCGCCACAAAAATAAACGGCCCGATAAACAATCCGATATAGAAATGAAGACGACGCAGCAGGTTCAGCCATGCCGCGCGCGAGGTGCAGGTAGTCATACTTTTCCTTTTTTAAAGCAAAAGAGAACGTTGCGCAGTGCGCACATTATTTTTTATGTAAGGGAGAAAGCAGACGGGCGCGGTGGCGCGCGGGTGTGGGGATAAAGCCAGGTAAAGTCATGCCAGCGTTTCCTCTCCGGGCGGGAAACCGGGGCTCGCTGGCGTCGAAGCATCAGGCTGAGCAGCAGCACCAGCGCGAAAATCAGGCCCGGAACATGAGCTAACAGTACGCAGTAGCCACAGGCTTCAGCATGATCGAGCGGCACGCTGTGCGCGTGTTCCGGCATCGAGGCATCGGTATGCGTCATGGACATCTGATGTGATGGCATACCTTCCGGCATCCCCATCATTGCGTGGTGCATGCCATTCATCGGATCTTTTTGCAGGGAGATGGAGATCAACGGCGCCACCACGATCAGCAGGATCGCAAACAGCGCCAGCCATACGGCCCGCCGTTGTAATGCTGAGTGATGAAAAATATTGCTGACCACCGTCCCTCCCCATGAGGGACGTATTGTAAATGATTCGCAATGGAATGGTTAAAATAAAGATAAAAAAAGGGCCGGCCCATCAGGCCAGCCCTCTCATTCAGGATGTCGCGAAAGCGAATCTTAGTTAAGACGCTCTTTGATACGAGCAGACTTACCGGTACGCTCACGCAGGTAGTACAGTTTAGCTTTACGCACAGCACCACGACGTTTGACAGAAATGCTGTCAACTACCGGAGAGTGAGTCTGGAAGACACGCTCAACGCCTTCGCCGTTGGAAATTTTGCGAACAGTGAATGCAGAGTGCAGACCGCGGTTACGAATAGCGATAACCACGCCCTCGAATGCCTGCAGACGTTTTTTGGAACCTTCAACAACCCATACTTTCACTTCCACGGTATCACCCGGACGGAAGGAAGGTACGTCCTGCTTCATCTGTTCTTGTTCAAGTTGCTTAATAATGTTGCTCATAATTTAATCTCTTATCCTGGGTAAACTGATATTGGGGGCTTACGCCATCCCATCATGTTTATGTTGCTGTTGCGCGAGTTCCTTTTTGAACTCTGCCAGCAACCTTGCTTGCTCTTCAGTCAGAGCCAGGTTTTCCAAAAGTTCAGGTCTTCTAAGCCAGGTACGGCCCAGCGACTGCTTCAGACGCCAGCGACGTATCTCAGCATGGTTTCCCGACAGCAATACCGGCGGTACTTCCATACCTTCTAACACTTCAGGACGCGTATAGTGCGGGCAATCCAGCAATCCCTCAGCAAACGAATCTTCGATTGCTGAAGCTTCATGACCCAGCACCCCCGGAATAAACCGGGAAACGGAGTCAATCAGCGTCATTGCCGGTAGCTCACCACCGCTGAGAACGTAATCGCCAATTGACCATTCTTCATCAATCTCGGTCTGAATTACGCGCTCATCTACGCCTTCATAGCGACCGCACACCAAAATCAGCTTCTGATTTGTTGCCAGTTCGCTGACGCCCGCTTGATCAAGCTTGCGTCCCTGAGGTGAAAGATAAATCACCTTTGCGCCTTCACCTGCCGCGGCTTTTGCTGCATGAATGGCATCCCGTAAAGGTTGCACCATCATTAACATCCCCGGTCCGCCGCCGTAAGGACGATCGTCCACGGTACGGTGCCGGTCATGAGCGAAATCGCGAGGACTCCAGCTCTGGATGCTCAGCAGGCCATTTTTTACTGCCCGGCCAGTTACCCCGTAATCGGTAATTGCGCGGAACATTTCAGGAAACAGGCTAACGATACCTATAAACACAAGCCAATCCCCATAGTGCCGTTTTTTACCGTTTATTCGGAGAATTTAAAAACCAGGATCCCAGTCTACTTCGATGGTACGAGTAGCGAGATCGACTTTCTTGATAACCTGCCCATCGAGGAACGGAACCAGCCGCTCCTTGATACCAAATGCATCTTTCAGGTTTGCCTTGATGACGAGAACGTCATTAGACCCGGTTTCCATCATGTCGATGACTTTGCCGAGGCTATAGCCTTCCGTGGTCACTACCTGGCAGCCCATCAGGTCTTTCCAGTAGTAGTCACCCTCTTCAAGCGCAGGCAGCTGCGATGAATCCACGACAATTTCGCAATTAGTCAACAGATTCGCTGCATCGCGATCGTCAATGCCTTTCAGCTTAATGACGATATCCTGATTGTGGTGGCGCCAGCTTTCCAGCTCAACAACCTGCCACTGACCCGCCTTCTGGATAAACCAGGGCTGATAGTCAAAAATGCTTTCGGCGTCTTCGGTGGAGGAAAACACTCTGAGCCAACCACGGATACCGTAGGAAGAACCCATCTTGCCCAATACAATCGGTTCAACAGGTGCTTGTGCGGTGTGTTGCTTGCTCATCATGACCACCGTGACAGATTAAGCTGCTTTGTTAGCGGCTTTGATCAGCGCAGCTACGCGATCGGAAACAGTAGCGCCCAGGCCAACCCAGTGAGCGATACGATCCAGATCCAGACGAGTTCCTTCTTCGGTCGCAGAAGCGATCGGGTTGAAGAAACCAACGCGCTCAATGAAGCGACCGTTGCGTGCATTACGGCTGTCGGTAACAACAACCTGGTAGAACGGACGCTTTTTCGCGCCGTGACGTGCTAAACGAATAGTAACCATAACATCCTCTTGTGTGAATAAAACACCGGGCCCCATCGAGGAACGGAGCCCGGTGTCATATTAAAAGCCCGAAAATTTTACTGATTTCTGGGGAAATTGCAATCAGCAGTTATAAACTCTGCTGTGGAAGGGCGACTCCGGTACCCTTAAATTGGGTACCGGAGCATAAGTCATAGCCAGAATGCGCCAACCATGTGTCAGAAAAGAAGCGCGCCCCGGCAGAAATGGCGACCAGCCTATCGGCCTCCAGGGAACCCTGGCGGCATCATTCCTTTCATTCCGCGCATCATCTTCATCATGCCGCCTTTCGACTTCATCTTCTTCATCATGCGCTGCATATCGTCAAACTGCTTGAGCAGACGGTTCACATCCTGCACCTGCATTCCGCAGCCTGCGGCGATGCGGCGTTTGCGCGAACCTTTAATAATTTCCGGTTTAGCGCGCTCTTTCAGCGTCATCGAGTTGATGATGGCTTCCATACGCACCAGAACTTTATCATCCATCTGCGATTTAACGTTGTCCGGTATCTGCCCCATGCCCGGCAGCTTGCCCATCAGGCTGGCCATACCGCCCATGTTTTTCATCTGCCGCAGCTGTTCAAGGAAATCGGTCAGGTCAAAACCGTCGCCTTTTTTCAGCTTAGAGGCCAGCTTTTCAGCCTGCGCGCGGTCGACCTTACTTTCGATATCTTCGATCAACGACAGGACGTCGCCCATGCCGAGAATACGGGAAGCGATACGATCCGGATGGAACGGCTCCAGCGCTTCGGTTTTCTCGCCAACGCCGAGGAACTTAATCGGCTTGCCGGTGATATGACGAATCGACAGCGCCGCACCGCCGCGGGCGTCGCCGTCCACTTTGGTCAGCACGACCCCGGTCAGCGGCAGGGCTTCGTTAAAGGCCTTCGCCGTGTTCGCCGCATCCTGGCCGGTCATCGCATCGACAACAAACAGGGTTTCTACTGGATTGAGAGACGCATGGACCTGCTTAATCTCATCCATCATCGCTTCATCAACGTGCAGACGACCGGCGGTATCCACCAGCAGCACATCGTAGAATTTGAGCTTCGCTTCTTTCAGCGCGGCATTAACGATATCAACCGGCTTCTGACCCACGTCAGACGGGAAGAAATCAACGCTAACCTGCTCGGCCAGCGTTTCCAGCTGTTTGATCGCCGCAGGGCGATAGACGTCAGCGGAAACGACAAGGACTTTCTTCTTGTGCTTTTCACGCAGGAATTTACCCAGCTTAGCGACGCTGGTGGTTTTACCCGCCCCCTGCAAACCGGCCATCAGCACCACGGCTGGCGGCTGCGCCGCTAAATCCAGCGCCTGGTTCTCTTCGCCCATCGCGGCAACCAGTTCGTTGCGCACGATTTTGACGAACTCCTGGCCCGGGGTCAGGCTTTTGTTGACTTCATGACCTACCGCGCTTTCTTTTACGCGGTTGATGAAATCACGTACCACAGGCAGAGCAACGTCCGCCTCCAGCAGCGCCATACGCACTTCGCGCAGGGTATCTTTAATATTGTCTTCAGTAAGGCGTCCGCGGCCGCTAATGTTGCGCAGCGTACGCGACAAACGATCGGTTAAATTATCAAACATTGTCTCTCGCCTGAGGTGGAAACGGTCGGTCGCCGCAGCGACACAAAAACGGAATGGGCGCAGTATAACACGACATAAACGCGAATGTGCTGCAACGGTTGGAGCCAGAGTCGCGTGACGCTATACTGCTTCTCTTTACTATTTAGTCAACAGTCGACACCCCTATGCCTGTTTTTGCTCTACTCGCCCTTGTCGCCTACTCCATCAGCCTCGCGCTGATCGTCCCTGGCCTGCTGCAAAAAAACAGCAGCTGGCGGCGGATGGCGATTCTTTCCGCAACTATTGCGTTGATTTGTCACGCCTTCGCGCTGGAGTCACGCATTTTTCCCGGCGGCGAAAGCGGGCAAAATCTCAGTCTATTAAACGTGGGATCGCTGGTCAGCCTGATGATCTGTACGGTGATGACCATCGTCGCCTCGCGTAATCGCGGCTGGCTATTGCTACCCATTGTCTACACCTTCGCCTTAATCAACCTCGCGTTCGCTACCTTTATGCCGAACGAGTACATCACGCATCTGGAAACCACGCCGGGGATGCTGGTCCATATCGGCCTGTCGCTCTTCTCTTATGCTACGCTGATTATCGCTGCGCTTTACGCGCTGCAGCTGGCGTGGATTGACTATCAGCTGAAGAATAAAAAGTTGACCTTCAGTAGCGAAATGCCGCCGCTGATGAGCATTGAACGTAAAATGTTTCATATCACCCAGATAGGCGTGGTTCTGTTAACCCTGACGCTGTGTACCGGGCTGTTTTACATGCACAACCTATTTAGTGCGGAAAACATTGATAAAGCAGTGCTGTCTATCGTTGCGTGGTTCGTTTATATCGTCCTGCTTTGGGGCCACTATCATGAAGGGTGGCGCGGACGCCGGGTCGTCTGGTTTAACGTGACTGGCGCGGGGCTGCTGACGCTGGCCTACTTTGGTAGCCGCGTATTGCAACAGTTCATGAGCTAAGTCTTTAAGGAATCCCAAGTGGAACATATCTCCACCACCACGCTGATCGTGACGCTGATCGTCATGGTGGTCATCTCCGCCTATTTCTCCGGTTCTGAAACCGGCATGATGACGCTGAACCGCTATCGCCTGCGTCATATGGCCAAGCAGGGCAATCGTCAGGCAAAACGTGTCGAAAAGCTGCTGCGCAAACCTGACCGTCTCATTAGTCTGGTCCTCATTGGCAATAACCTCGTCAACATTCTTGCCTCGGCGCTGGGCACCATTGTCGGTATGCGCCTGTATGGGGATGCCGGCGTCGCCATTGCCACCGGCGTCCTGACGTTTGTGGTGCTGGTGTTTGCCGAAGTGCTGCCAAAAACCATTGCCGCGCTCTATCCGGAAAAGGTCGCCTATCCCAGCAGCCTGCTGCTCGCGCCGCTGCAAATCCTGATGATGCCGCTGGTGTGGTTGCTCAACACCATTACCCGCATTCTGATGCGCATGATGGGTATAAAAACCGATATCGTCGTGAGCGGGGCCTTAAGCAAGGATGAACTGCGTACTATCGTTAATGAATCACGCTCGCAAATTTCCCGCCGCAATCAGGACATGCTGCTCTCCGTTCTTGACCTCGAGAAAGTCAGCGTTGACGACATCATGGTCCCGCGCAACGATATTGTCGGTATCAATATTAACGATGACTGGAAATCCATTGTCCGCCAGCTGACCCACTCTCCGCACGGGCGCATTGTGCTGTACCGCGACACGCTGGACGATGCCATCAGCATGCTGCGGGTTCGCGAAGCTTATCGCCTGATGACGGAGAAAAAAGAGTTCACGAAAGAAGTCATGCTGCGCGCCGCCGATGAAATTTACTTCGTGCCGGAAGGTACGCCGCTCAGTACGCAACTGGTGAAATTCCAGCGCAATAAGAAGAAAGTGGGCCTGGTTGTTGATGAATATGGAGACATTCAGGGTCTGGTCACGGTTGAGGATATCCTCGAAGAGATCGTTGGCGATTTTACGACGTCAATGTCGCCTACGCTTGCTGAAGAGGTGACGCCGCTTAACGACGGTTCAGTGATTATCGACGGTACCGCCAACGTACGTGAAATCAACAAGGCTTTTAACTGGCATCTGCCGGAAGATGAAGCGCGAACCATTAACGGTATTATCCTGGAAGCACTTGAAGAGATCCCCGCCCCGGGCACCCGCGTACGCATCGAACAGTATGATATCGATATTCTTGATGTTCAGGAGAATATGATTAAAAGGGTGAAAGTGATGCCGGTAAAACCCATTCGCGAAAGCGTGGCCGAGTCATAGCAACCCTGGGACCTGGCTGAGGGGAATAGAAAAACGGCTACCTCGCGGTAGCCGTTTCGCTTATTTACTTCGCTTTCGCCACGGTGACCATCGCCGCGCGAATAGTACGGCCGTTCAGGGTATAACCCTTTTGCATCACGCCCAGAACGTTACCTGCCGCAACGTCTTCAGACTCAACCATCGCAATGGCCTGATGTACGTTCGGATCCAGCGGCACGTTAGTATCGCCAATCACTTCTACGCCGAACTTGCGCACCACGTCGAGCATGGACTTCAGCGTCAGTTCGATACCTTCAACCATCGGCGCCATATCCGGGTTAGCTTTATCAGCGACTTCCAGCGCGCGATCCAGGCTGTCAATAACCGGCAGCAGCTCGTTAACGAACTTCTCCAGCGCAAACTTATGCGCTTTTTCGATATCCAGCTCGGTGCGGCGGCGCAGGTTATCTTCATCGGCTTTCGCACGCAGCAATACTTCACGTTCGCGCTTCTGCGCTTCAGCAAGCTGAGCTTCCAGATTCGCAATTTTTTCATCGCGCGGATCCACCTGCTCAGCCGAAACCTCAGGCTCTACCGCCTCAACGTCGTCGTGCTGCTCCGTGATAATTTCTTCCGGGGCTTGCCCCTCAGGCGTTTTCTGTTCTTTACTACTCATGAATTTCTCCGCGTTTTTTTTCGCATTCATCTCGCTAACTTCGCTTATTATGGGGATCAGTTTCCTGGTTTCAAGGGAACGCAGCCAGATTGTCACTATTCATTTAACGCAAGGACATCCAGATCATGAAGAACCACTTCAAGTGTATAGGCATTGTGGGACACCCTCGTCACCCAACCGCGCTGACCACACATGAAATGCTCTGGCGCTGGCTGTCCGGCAAAGGTTATGAAGTGCTGGTTGAGCAGCAAATTGCTCATGAACTGCAGCTCAGCAATGTGAAGACCGGGACGCTGGCGGAAATCGGCCAGCAGGCAGACCTGGCCGTCGTGGTGGGCGGTGATGGCAATATGCTCGGCGCAGCGCGGACGCTGGCCCGCTACGACATTAACGTTATTGGGATTAACCGCGGTAACCTCGGTTTTCTGACCGACCTCGACCCGGATAACGCGCTACAGCAGCTCGCCGATGTCCTCGAAGGCCACTATATCGCCGAAAAACGCTTCCTGCTGGAAGCGCAGGTATGTCAGCAGGATTGCCAGAAGCGCATCAGCACGGCGATTAACGAAGTCGTCCTGCACCCTGGCAAAGTGGCGCATATGATCGAGTTTGAAGTCTACATTGATGAGGTGTTTGCTTTCTCTCAGCGCTCCGATGGCCTGATTATCTCCACGCCAACCGGCTCCACGGCTTATTCCCTCTCCGCCGGCGGGCCGATCCTCACGCCTTCGCTGGATGCTATCACTCTGGTCCCCATGTTCCCGCATACGCTGTCGGCACGCCCGCTGGTGATCAACGGTGACAGCACGATTCGCCTGCGCTTTTCTCAACGCTGTAGCGACCTCGAGATTAGCTGCGATAGCCAGATAGCGCTGCCGATTCAGGATGGTGAAGATGTGCTGATCCGCCGCTGTGACTATCACCTCAATCTCATTCATCCAAAAGATTACAGCTATTTCAATACATTAAGCACCAAGCTTGGCTGGTCGAAAAAATTGTTCTGATTTTATAGCCAGCCCCTTTACTGGATAAAAAACCATATTATACTGTACAAAAACACAGTAATGGTTTTTCATACAGGAAGGCAGCTATGTTGGCACAACTCACTATCAGTAATTTTGCTATCGTTCGTGAGCTGGAAATCGATTTTCACAGCGGGATGACCGCCATTACCGGCGAGACCGGCGCCGGTAAATCGATCGCTATCGACGCGCTGGGGCTGTGCCTCGGTGGTCGGGCGGAAGCCGACATGGTGCGCAGAGGCGCCAGCCGGGCTGATTTGTGCGCCCGTTTCTCCCTGAAGGACACGCCTGCCGCGCAGCGCTGGCTGGAACAGAACCAGCTTGAAAGCGGGCGTGAGTGTTTACTTCGTCGCGTCATCAGCGCAGACGGCCGTTCTCGCGGGTTTATTAACGGTACGGCAGTCCCTTTATCCCAGCTTCGTGAGCTCGGTCAGCTGCTAATCCAGATCCACGGCCAACATGCCCACCAGTTACTGACTAAACCCGAACACCAGAAAACGCTGCTTGATGGCTATACCGGTGAGTATGCGCTTACTCAGCTTATGGCAGAGCGCTATCGTCAGTGGCATAAAAGCTGTCGCGATCTGGCGCAGCATCAGCAGCAAAGCCAGGAGCGCGCAGCGCGTGCGGACCTGCTGCAATATCAGTTAAAAGAGCTAAACGAGTTCAACCCGCTGGCGGGCGAATTTGAGCAAATTGATGAAGAGTACAAACGCCTTGCTAACAGCGGTCAGCTGCTGACTACCTGCCAGCATGCGCTGACGGTGCTGGCAGACGGCGAAGAATCCAACCTGCAAAGCCAACTCTACGCCGCGAAGCAGCTGGTCAGCGAGCTGGTTGGTATGGACAGTAAGCTCTCCGGAGTACTCGATATGCTCGAAGAAGCGTCTATTCAGCTTAGCGAAGCCACGGACGAACTGCGCCATTATCATGACCGCCTCGATCTCGATCCGAACCGCCTGTTTGAGCTGGAACAGCGTATCTCCCGGCAAATTGCCCTCGCGCGGAAGCATCAAATTACGCCCGAAGAGCTTCCTGACCTTTACCAGTCACTGCTGGAAGAACAGCGTATGCTGGATGATAGCGCGGGTTCTCTGGAATCACTCAGCCAGAGGGTTGTGGAGCATCATCAGCTGGCGCTGGATACAGCGAAACAGCTGCATGCCTTACGCCAAAATAGCGCCGATGAGCTGACTCAGCTCATTACGGAGAGTATGCACTCACTTTCGATGCCGCATGGGGTGTTCTCCATTGATGTCGCGTTTGATGAGCGCCATCTTACGGCTGACGGCGCAGACCATATCGAATTCCGCGTCACCACTAACCCGGGTCAACCGCTGCAGCCGATTGCTAAAGTTGCCTCCGGCGGCGAGCTGTCTCGTATTGCGCTGGCGATTCAGGTCATCACCGCGCGTAAGATGGAAACTCCGGCGCTGATTTTCGATGAAGTGGACGTCGGCATCAGCGGCCCTACGGCGGCGGTCGTCGGTAAGCTGCTGCGTCAATTGGGTGAATCAACCCAGGTGATGTGCGTTACCCACTTACCGCAGGTTGCCGGTTGCGGACATCACCATTTCTTCGTCTGCAAGGAAACCGACGGTGAAATGACCGAGACGCATATGCACCCTCTGGATAAACGCGCTCGTTTGCAGGAACTGGCCCGACTGCTGGGCGGTAGTGAAGTCACTCGTAACACCCTGGCAAACGCGAAAGAGTTGCTCGCCGCGTAAACTTTTTGATTTTCACAGAGTCATAGTGAACAGCAAATTGCCGACAGACCTGCAGCCGAAGGTTCCCAACCGGGCAAAGGTCTATTATCATCGGCATATTACAGATGAGCCACGTACTGCTCGGGCCCAAAAAGGAATCAAATCACTATGCGCTGTAAAATGCTGACTGCTGCCGCAGCGGTTCTTCTTATGTTGACCGCAGGCTGTTCCACTCTGGAACGAGTGGTTTACCGTCCTGACATCAACCAGGGTAACTATCTGGCACCAACCGATGTAGCAAAAATCCGCGTCGGCATGACGCAACAACAGGTTGCCTATGCTCTTGGTACCCCGATGATGTCGGATCCGTTTGGCACCAATACCTGGTTCTACGTTTTCCGTCAGCAGCCTGGGCATGAGAAGGTTACCCAGCAGACGCTTACCCTGACCTTCAACAGCAGCGGTGTGCTGACCAACATTGATAACAAACCTGCCCTGACGGCGGAGTAAAGCTATCAATACGCAAAAAGCGCTCAATGAGCGCTTTTTTTATATCTGCATCTTCGTGCGAAACGGTTACTTTCCGGCGCTTTTCTCTGCCCGCTGGCGACGCAGCTCTTTTGGGTCAGCAATCAGCGGCCGATAGATTTCTACCCGATCGCCATCGTGGACCCGATCGTGAAGCTTAGCCGGGCGGCTATAAATCCCCACTTTGTTCTTCGTCAGATCGATATCATCACGCAGCGCCAGAAGGCCGCTGGCCACGATCGCCTGCTCGACCGTCGCGCCCTCCTCCAGCTTAACGCTTTGCAGATACTGCTTTTCCGGCAATGCGTAGGCCACTTCAACCACGATTTTAGCCGACACTGTAGACCTCTTTAGCGCGGGTCGTGAACGCCTGCACCATATTCATGGCCAGCTCTTTGAAAATGCGACCAAAGGCCATTTCAATCAGCTTATTAGTGAATTCAAAATCGAGATGGAACTCAATTTTGCACGCTTCCGGGCTTAAGGGAATAAACTTCCAGCCGCCAATCAGCTTTTTGAACGGACCATCGACCAGACTCATCAGAATACTTTGGTTACTGGTCAGCGTATTTCGCGTTGTGAAGGTCTTGCTGATACCCGCTTTGGAGACGTCAACCGCCGCGGTCATTTGCGTCGGACCGAGCTCCAGAACCCGGCTACCGGTGCAGCCCGGCAGAAAATCAGGGTAGGACTTCACATCATTTACCAGTTGGTACATCTGTTCCGCACTGAACGGCACCAGGGCGGTACGGCTAATCTGAGGCATAGCAGGTTCCACATATAAACACGGTGTAAATAATATCATTTATCTGCTGCTAAAAAAAACGCTGTACCGCAACTCGTGCTAAGATAGCCCATTACGCCTCGCGGGAAGATTGAGGTACGACTGTTTTAAGACGATGACTTCAGGATACTATGACTAAGAAAAAAGCCCACAAACCTGGATCAGCCACCATTGCGCTGAATAAACGCGCTCGTCATGAATACTTTATCGAAGATGAATACGAGGCTGGTCTTGCCCTGCAGGGATGGGAAGTAAAATCTCTCCGCGCAGGTAAAGCCAACATTGGCGATAGCTATGTCATTTTAAAAGATGGCGAAGCCTATCTGTTTGGCGCCAACTTTACGCCAATGGCCGTTGCTTCCACTCATTACGTTTGCGACCCGACGCGTACCCGTAAGCTTCTGCTCAACCAGCGCGAACTGGATACCCTTTACGGGCGCATCAACCGCGAAGGTTACACCGTGGTTGCTCTTTCGCTGTACTGGAAGAATGCCTGGTGCAAAGTCAAAATCGGCGTAGCGAAAGGTAAGAAACAGCATGACAAGCGTACCGATATCAAAGACCGCGAGTGGGCAGTAGATAAAGCCCGAATTATGAAACACGCCGGTCGTTAATTCCCCTTCCTGTCAGGGTCAGTTTTGCTGGCCCTGATGCTATATCGTTGTTGATGCTGATTTTTCACCCAACCTGACGCCATAATCCTCAAAACGAGGACTGGTAAGCACATTCATAAATCTGTTATACTCACCGTACACATTGGGGCTGATTCTGGATTCGACGGGATTTGCGAAACCCAAGGTGCATGCCGAGGGGCGGTTGGCCTCGTAAAAAGCCGCAAAAAAATAGTCGCAAACGACGAAAACTACGCTTTAGCAGCTTAATAACCTGCTCTGAGCCCTCTCTCCCTAGCTTCCGCTCTTAAGACGGGGATCAAAGAGAGGTCAAACCCAAAAGAGATCGCGTGGAGGCCCTGCCTGGGGTTGAAGCGTTAAAACTAATCAGGCTAGTCTGGTAGTGGCGTGTCCGTCCGCAGGTGCCAGGCGAATGTAAAGACAGACTAAGCATGTAGTACCGAGGATGTAGGAATTTCGGACGCGGGTTCAACTCCCGCCAGCTCCACCAAAATTCTCCATCGGTGATTACCAGAGTCATCCGATGAAGTCCTGAAAGCCCGCACGGCGCAAGCCCTGCGGGCTTTTTTGTGCCCTCAATTTGTCCCGCTAAGTCTGATGCCAACTAATTAAATCCGAACCTTTTAGGCACCTTGTTAGGCACCTCATAAAGCTTTATTGTTTTTGAGGTGCCTAAAACTATGGAAACCCGGCAATGGCAAGACAAACCAAACCTCTATCCGTTAAAGAAATCGAATCAGCCAAACCCAAAGAAGCGGACTACGTTCTCTATGATGGTGATGGCCTTGAGCTACTCATCAAATCCAGCGGGAGTAAAATCTGGCAGTTTCGCTATATTCGCCCTGTCACCAAGAAGCGCGCGAAGAAGAGCATCGGCCCCTACCCATCAATTACCCTTTCCGATGCCAGAAACTACCGGGCAGAGTCTCGCTCACTCCTCGCGAAACAAATCGATCCACAGGAGCATCGGCAAGAACAACTTCGCAGTTCGCTGGAAGCCAAAACCAATACTTTCCAGCTCGTGGCTGAACGTTGGTGGAATGTGAAGAAGGCCAGTGTGACCGAGGACTACGCAGAAGATATCTGGCGCTCTCTTGAAAGAGATGTTTTTCCTGCAATTGGCGACGTCAGCGTTACAGATATTAAAGCTCATACACTAGTTCAGGCCGTCCAACCGGTTCAGGCCAGAGGAGCATTGGAAACCGTTCGTCGCCTGTGCCAACGCATTAATGAGGTCATGATCTATGCCCAAAACACAGGGCTAATTGATGCTGTTCCCAGCGTTAATATCGGTAAAGCATTCGAGAAACCGCAGAAGAAAAATATGCCCAGCATTCGACCGGATCAGCTACCACAACTGATGCAGACAATGCGAACAGCCAGCATTAGCCTTTCCACACGCTGCCTGTTCATGTGGCAACTTCTTACTATTACCCGCCCTGCCGAAGCGGCTGAAGCTCTCTGGGAAGAGGTTGACATAGAAGCACGAGAATGGAAGATTCCTGCAGCACGCATGAAAATGAACCGCGACCATACTGTTCCATTGTCAGATGGAGCAATTGCGATACTGGAGATGATGAAGCCGTTAAGTGGAAATCGAGAATTTATCTTTCCCAGTCGCATTAAGCCTACCCAGCCGATGAACAGCCAGACAGTGAATGCTGCACTCAAGCGTGCTGGCTTAGGAGGCGTACTCGTATCACACGGTTTACGTTCTATCGCTAGTACGGCACTCAATGAGGAAGGATTTCTGCCTGATGTCATTGAAGCAGCACTGGCTCATGTAGACAAAAATGAGGTACGTCGCGCTTATAACCGCAGTGATTACCTTGAGCAACGGCGACCGATGATGCAATGGTGGGCTGATTTTGTTATGGCTGCTGATCGCGGAAGTATGATTGAGGGAGGTATGAGGGAAGAGCGTTTAGCGGGATGACGGATAATTAATGACAGTTGCGACTTTAGTAGTGGGCCAGATGAGAATTTATATTTCAAGCGAAAGCTAATAGTTTTAGAAATCAAGCTAATTAGCATAATATCTCTTAATTGAAGGGATATGGAGCCGCAGAAATAAATGAAGACACGGCAGTATGCGCAAAAATCAATCTTCGATCTGGAAGCAATCTTCGAGCAGTCCAGCAACAATGTTAGCGAACTTGAACAGTTGTTGAGCGAGCTAACCTTTCGCAACACTGCCAGGGCGCGGATGCTGACGGCTAAAATCGAGCAATCTCTATTTGCACTTAGCGGCCACAGCGTGGTCGCCATGTCGGCTCCCAGCCCATCAACACGCCATCCCGATTCGGTGTCCATTCAATCTTCTCGAGTTGTGCCCCACAATTCGCCTGCTGCGGAAGAGCAACTGCAACTGAAGGCCATCCCAGACTCTGCCATACGAGAGCAATTCGACAAAGACCAAATCGACCTTGGTCCGATCCCGTCTTTTTCTCCATCAGGTAAGGCGAATGATGCGCGAGCAATACTGGCAGCATGGACAGCCCTCGAAGCACTGTCGCCTCAAGGTTATAAACGCCCAGAGGATATGGTAACCGGCGACCGCTCTAGGGTTGCTCTATTGGAGCGAGGTGTTCCATGGGGACCAAATGCCCGCAGCAAGCCCAGTTATAAGCTTTATTTCGAGGTCGTCCTCGGCTCCATCGCTCTCGACAAGGCGACGGACGAGCTGGTCAAGGTTTTTGGCGAGGATGAGGAGCGTTCACGCCCGGACGGTAAGAAAGCGGCCATCGGCTCGATCCTGATCGACAAAGAAGGCTATGTGCTTGAGGACAAAGGCGTTGCCGTGTCCAGTTTTGCCTGGGCACTCAAGCCGGCTCTCGATCTGAAGCTTGGGAGTTTAGGGAATTGGCCGAATGTTGAGACGCGCATTATCGAGCATCTGGATCGAATGGTTCGCCACCACAACAAAGATGGAGAACCCATACCGATCGATCTGAATGTTGTTCATAAAGCTTATAAATGGCTTGTATCGCAGTTCAGTGTACCCGAGCATTTGGTTGAGCCACCCACATTCGCGATTAAGGTGTTTCATCATTTCAAGGCTAAGGCGCCGCCTGAACCTTCGTTACTGAATTCCTTCTATCTTGAAGATCTCGGTGAAGCAACCAAATTGCTCGAGACGGGCAAAGCCGGAACCGGTTTGCGCCGCTACATGGGAATTGGCAGACCTGACCAGAAAATCGACGTGCTATCGCCCATTTCCGCAGTTGAGCCGTTCGTCGCACCGTCGCTCATGCCGCAGGCTCGTTGGCCTTCGAAAGGCGGCCATCCACTGGTGTTGCTTCAACAGGCTGCCGTGAATGCGGCGCGTGCTGAGCTGAACGATGCTCCAGGTATCATCGGCGTCAATGGGCCTCCGGGAACCGGAAAGACCACTCTTCTCCGGGATATCGTCGTTGGATGCATTCTCGATCGGGCCACGGCGATGTCCGGCTTCAACAAACCGCAGGATGCCTTTTCCACAACAGGCGAGAAGCTGGCATTCGGTTCCAATGCATTCCTGCACTTCTACAAGTTACATGCATCCTTGAGAGGCCATGAGATCGTCGTAGCCTCCTCCAATAACAAAGCGGTCGAAAACGTCAGTAAAGAGCTTCCTCTCAAGGAAGCCAATGGTCGCCATGAACAGATCGCCTACTTCCGGTCCATCAGCGACCTGATTGCGAATCCCAAACGCGCCGGCTATTTCGAAGCCGAGGCCGAGGGGGACATCCCCTCCGACACTGTCGAAACCTGGGGGCTGATCGCCGCAGCTCTCGGCAAGAGCAGCAACCGAGGCGCGTTTCAGCAAGGTTTCTGGTGGAATGAAGACGGTGGTTTCCTTACCTACCTGAAAGCAGCTCGCGGCATAGATGTCATGCGTGAGATCAAGGACGAGCGAACTGGCGAAACCATCGATCGCGTGATGCCCAGCGTGGTTGTCAATGAGCGGCCCAGCACCAACGAAGCGGATGCTGCTGCGGCCTGGCTGAAAGCGCGAACCGCCTTTCTTAAACTTAAGGAGACGGTAGACGCCGAAATCGCCAGCATCGAAGAGATGCGACGGGATATCCAGGCGCTCAAGGGAGCGATCACCGAACTTCAAAGGGCTGAACAGCGTCGACCGAGTCTGAATGAAGCCGTCGAAGAGGCACACAAGACTGCTGAATCCTGCCAACGAGAGCATGAGAAGGCAAAATCGCAGATCGAGCAGGGCAAGATCATGCTCGAAAGCCATCTCGCTTGCCGTCCAGGTTTCTTCTCCCGTTTGTTTGCGACTGCGGCCTGGAAGTCGTGGAGATCGACACTGCAGAAGCTCTCGGCGACCTTGCAGCAATCAGTCATACGGGCGCAGGGGACGGACGGTGCCCTAGAGCTTGCAAGGGCTGAGTGGAGCAATACTGAGTCCCAGTTACAGCAACTCGACCAGGAAATTTCCAGCAAAAGTCAGGCTGTCTCGAAATTGAAGGCAACCGAGGCACAGGCACGAAACCGTATGGGAGACAGGGTCGTTGATGAGAGGTTCTTCGAGCGCGAGCACGAGGCTATCCACCTCACTGCGCCATGGCTTCCCGATGAGGTTCATCGCCTGCGAGAGGATCTTTTCGCCGCTGCCCTGACTGTGCATAAAACGTTCATCGATGCTTCGGCCAGCCGCTTGCAACACAATCTTGGGTTATTGATGTCAGGCATGGTAGCTGGTGCCTTCCAGTCTTCCGCTCACCGTGAACTTCTCCCCGACCTTTGGTCAAGCCTTTTCGTGGTTGTGCCGACCGTGTCCACGACATTCGCCTCTGTTCGGACAATGTTCGGGGATCTGCCACCAGAGAGCATTGGTTGGCTTCTGGTAGATGAAGCGGGCCAAGCCGTTCCTCAGGCAGCAGTTGGAGCTATCATGCGGGCAAAGCGCTCCATTGTGGTAGGTGACCCGTTGCAAATCCCACCTGTAGTTTCACTTCCTGAAAAGCTGAACGCCGAAATCTGCAAGTTCTTTGACATTGACCAAGTCGAATGGTCTGCCCCCGCAGCATCTACGCAGACCCTTGCTGATCAGGCATCGCGCTTCAAATCCACCTTCGTCATGGACGTAGGTGATCGAGAAGTCGGGCTGCCATTGCTCGTTCACAGGCGTTGCCAGAACCCAATGTTTGATGTTTCTAACTCCATCGCCTATGCCGGGCAGATGGTCCATGCTGTCGGGCCTAAAAAACCCGGATCTATCGGCTCGGCTTTGGGGAGATCTCACTGGGTGGATATCAATGGCGATGCTGAGACGAAGTGGTGTCCCGACGAGGGCGAAGCGGTTGTGCGAATGCTCAAAGAGCTGGCAGCATCGGGCATTACAAATCCGGACGTATTTATCATCACACCATTCAAGATCGTAGAGCAGAACATGCGTCGGCGTCTCGGCAGTGAAACTGATCTGCTGCGAACGTTCGGCGTAAAGCTGGATGAATGGTGCCGTGATCGTGTAGGCACAATCCACACGTTCCAGGGCCGAGAGGCGGACACGGTAATCCTGTTGCTGGGTGCGCCGAAAGCGAGTCAGCAAAGGGCGCGTCAGTGGGCGGCAAGCCCACCAAACATAATCAATGTAGCTGTCTCACGCGCCAAGCAAAACCTGTATGTGGTCGGCTCGGCTGCTGCATGGGCAGGGGCGGGAACTAGCCTTCAGGTCCTGCATCGGCAATTAGCGAAATCAGCCTAACAATCTCCGAGGTGGCCCTCATTATTGAGGGCTCATCGCGACTCATTTTTGGCTAACTTCAGTAATGGGCTGGCCGCTATGTGTTAAAAGCTGACATTGCTCACATAATAGTCAAGCAGTCACTTTACACCGCCCATCCAAGCTTGATAATTCTTACCGCTCCCCTTATATCCACACTGAGGAATAACCTCTGACATGGCTAAGGAGTATGATTATGGGGCTTAAACCTGGTCCAAAACCAATTGCAAAATCAACAGGAAAACCCGATCAACGCAGACGTGATAATAAGGATACACCCGGCAATACCCCAGGACTGAAACCAAGCAAATCAACTGGGAAGTAATCGTTCAAGGGTATGGAGAATTCATCTATACCCTTATCTCATCAAATCAGTCTGCTTTAACCCGTTTAGTGCCAGGAGCGGACATTGCTGACATAACTAATGTCTCATCCTAAAGGGCAGCTAAATACCACTGTATTGTTAAATTGCACTTCAGATTTTGTAACCGACCGCCTTAATGATAACATACTGTATAGGTTAACAAATTTGGCAGGAGTCAAATGTGGAATGGGAAGAATTTAAGCGTTCTCTATCAAATAGGGATCTGAATGGCTTGGACTCCGAGTTCACATTATCGACCAAGAAATTAGTGTCTATGTTTAACGCTGATGGCGCTCATCTCAATAAATGGTGGGTTATGACGCCAGTTGAGTGGATGTGTCCATGCTGCAAAAGAAAAAAATCAGAAATCGTGAGGTTGAATAAAAATAATTTTTTAACATGCCAACTGCATGAGCATCATGACCATATGAAGGAAGTCGTAAAATCGCTTTTCGAAGACATTTCAATAAGGAAAAATAATATCGTTGCAGATGAGCACTCTGAAAAATTCGCAATAAAAATAGCTTTTGCATTATCAGCTTATGACAATACAGTTATATGCTTTGATTGCAATAAAGCTGATGCGGATGCTAAGCGGTTGGTTCAGTGCCATAAATTCTTTTCTTTTTCTCCAAAAGAAATCTCCGAATTTATTTGCGTCACCCCAAATAGTGAACATCGAATTGATATTGAAATAGCTCGGAAAGTTTGGGCGAGATTAGAGTCAGTATTCAAGATACGCATGAATCTGGCTGAGCAATTTGCGACAATAGCGGCTGATAAACAAGACTGGTATCAACCTTCAAGCAGAACAGCGAAACAAACTGAGCGTATTGCCACTCATTTTTTTGGTATGAATGGCTTGTTTGACTTTGATAAGGTTGAACCGGAAAAATTGCTATATACCAGTGAACCATTTAAAGGAAAAGTCAATTCCTGGAGAAACAAAAAAAATCCTGTTGCTAAAAGGTCTCCTTTACAAAATGAAATTTCCCACCTTTCATCTACTAGAGGTAAGTACTGGAATAGATATGATGAGCAATGGTCTTGCCCATGTTGTAAACGAAGTAAATATTTCTGTGTCAGAGCATCTAAAAAGAACCCATGGATACTGGAAATAAAGAAAGTCCCATTATTTCAATCGAAAACTGGTGGCAATTACAATGATATAGCAATGTGTGCTGATTGCGTTGATTCTGCGATAAATTTAGGGCGCGAAATTATTAAAATCTCTAACTTACACACGTCGTTTCCTAGTTCTGTTGTTACGTTAGAGGAACTTTCTCAGTTTATAATTCCTCGACCACACTCAATGCATGCATTTCACAATCACTTAATTGATAAAATGCTACCATCAATTATTGAAAGATACAAAACCTCCTTAAACGGAAAAAACAGGTAAGCCAGATTGATAGTAACTTAATTACATTACTTTATTATACTCAACCCCATTTTATATTCACCAGGTGATATGCTATGGGGTAAATATATTTAGCGGATGCTGATTGTAAAACACCATTATTAAATAAAGGCTCTGTCATCATCGATATGTGGTCATGAAAACCCGCTTAAACGCATTTTAAATAATTATTAGAAATTGATCTTTATTAATGATTGAAATTTTCCCCATTACACCATATGAAATATTGAAAGTATATTCATTGCTTCACTATAAATGGCGTAACATAACTAAAATACTCAGATTGAGCAGTTCGTCTAATATCCCAGCGTTTCGCATCAGCAGGACGTTCCCGTTGATCTGCATGAGTTAAAATCAAACAGTTTTTTGCACGCGAGACCCCCACGAAGAAGGCGCAGCGATTTTCATCTTCGTTGCCAAAAAATATTTCATTTTCAACCGCCATGATTATGACAGAGTCGAACTCCAGTCCTTTGCTTTTATGAATAGTGAGAATCCTTACGGCTTGATCATCAGCAAATCTCCCTAATGCGCAAGGTAAATCTGATTCAATTTTAATCAAATCTTCAATTCGTGCTTTAGTATCACGAACGACCTCCAGTAAGCGTTCGCGTGATTCATAATCGGGTGATAGCGCGACAAGTGTTTCAGAACCTACATGTTTTAAAAAATCTCTGACGAATCGCCACCTTCCAGAATGAGGTGAGTCAGTTTTTCTGGCATCGGACACTTCTTTGCGTTGCTTTTTTATCAACTGATCAAGGTCTTTTCGTACGCTTGACTGGACCTCTTCATCTGCAAAAGGTATGAGCTGATTCATCAATCGAATCCAAGACTTAGGCTCTCGCTGTCCGTACAGACAAGACAAATAATCTACGATCAAACGAGCGGCTGGTTCGACCGTTATATCTTGCATATGCTGCTCATTACGGTATGGAATTTTACGCGCTGCTAACTCTGCCATAAGGTGACCTGCATATAGATCCAACTGTTTAGAAACTAAGACTGCAATTTCTGCAGGAGGTAACTGTTTTGTATTTATCCATCCATTTATCAAATCAGCCAAATAAATGGCTTCTTTCTGACCATCCTCAAAACGCCATGCATAAACCTCACCTCCCTTGCCATCCAATTGTTCATCTGCCATGACAGAAGAAGGATCTAGTTTGCTAATTATTTTGTTCTGAACCTGCAGTAAAAGTGGTTTAGAGCGGAAATTGCGATACATGTTTAGTGATACAGCATTAAAATCATTAGCAAAGGACTGGAAAACACCATCCAATGCACCAGCCCAAGCCATAATTTTTTGCTTGGTGTCACCTACAGCGGTGAGGCGAAGACTAGTCCCCAGGAAAGCAAGCTTAACCAAATCATATTGCAAATTAGTGCAATCTTGGAACTCATCCAGAAAAATATCGCTGTAAGTTTGCCGAATTGCATTACGGGCAATTTTTGAACTTTGTAATATTTTGATTGCCAACGGAACTAGGTCACCGAATTCTATTTGAGTCCGAGAAGGGCCATTTTTCTTGTCAACTATGGCATAGCCTGCATCTAGAGCATCCCTACCTGTAAGTATCGGTCTGAAACGATCAATGATACGCTTGGCAAATGCATGGAAGGTATAGCTATCAAAACGCGAAGCTAGAGCAGAACCACACCGCCGTTCGACGCGCTCTTTCAAATTTCTGCTAGCATCAACCTTGAAGGAAATCGCCAGAATTCGTTTTGGGTACCGACATGTTCCAGTACGCAAAAGGAAATCCGCTCGTTGTGCAAGCATTTCGGTTTTACCAGCCCCTGGCCCTGCAGTGAGCGCAAGGCAACGATCACTCTCCTTTGCTGCACGTAATGCATTTGGTTCAAGTGTCAGCCCATCAGCGGGTTGCCATTCTTCAACGGCAATCATTCTGGTAACTCTGCCAATTTGGCAATAACTGCATCAGCAAGTCTGATTAGTGACTCAGGCATTTTTGCAAGTAACTCGTCATCATTTAACTTGGCCAACGCATCTATATGTGCAGCTGGTTTACTGCCAAGTTTGAAACTTTGATGATAAGTGACAAATAACTTTTTTTCTTCTTCGTTATATTGGGTCGAATCGAAATAGCTTTTACCAAGCACCGCTTTAATAATTGACTCATCTGGCTCTTCTTCAGCAACACCATACGCTTCGGGATACGCCAAAAGCATAGAAAAATCCAAATCCATTGGAGAGGAAAAAAATATCGATCTATTCTCGAGTTCAACAAAAATGTCATGAGTACCACCATTAAAAAAATGGTGGGTTCGCACAGGCGACGTATTGTCATTCCATTTTGGAATTGGCCAGTCAGCAGGAAGTTCTTTGCTTGGCTCAAACACAGCAAACTGAGCATTGACATATTTAATCCGTCCCCAGCCTGCTGCATAGCGGGCTACATCCAGATCAAGAAGCGTCAAATACGGAATTTCCAACGCTGAAAGTAAACGCCAAAAATGATTGACATGCCGCCCCCCTAGAGGTGCTATCGTGACTGCAGACTCATCAACTGGCGCGCCTTTAGCCTGAAACAAACGTGGCAATACAATCTCTTCACTATCGCCTTCGCCGAGCACTACCAAGCGTGAAAAATAGATCTCTGGAAATGCCTGGACGGCTTCCCGGACAAATTTGTGTGCATCATCAGTTTTCTCTGGCAATTTGATACAGGTTACCCGTGTATTTCGAGTCTGAGTTAACCGAAGATATCGTATTAGCTCAGGAGCAACACGACGCAACATTGTGGGAGCATGTGTAGCAATGAGAGCTTGTGCATCCGCACTTTTCGTCATGATATTCAGGGCATTGACGATGCGTCCTAAGTAATGTGGAGTGATCTCCTCCCTGAAAACAGTGCCAGACTAAACTGAAGTCTCCGGTCTTTCTTC
>NZ_JBEAIG010000065.1:0-35523 GCF_040064575.1 Klebsiella sp. CN_Kp106
AGGCACCGGGCCCGGAAATCCCGGGTCGCGGCGTAAACGCCTTACCCGGGCTACTGCCCCACAGACGGCTGGAAACCCGTAGCCCCGGTAAGCGCAGCGCCACCGGGGAGATTCTCCGGACCGAATTACAGCTCCAGCTCGCGCTGCAGCAGCGCCGCGATCGCCTCGCTGCTCTGCGCCGTCACCAGCGATTGCCGGAACTCCGCATGCATAATGCGCCGCGCCAGCCGCGAGAAAATACGCATATGCTGATCCCCCGCCGAATGCTTATTGAGCGTCAGCATAATCACAAACTGCGCCTCGTCGTCGCCCCACGCCACCGGCTGCGCCAGACGGGCGACGCTGATGGTCGACTGCTCAATATGCTCCGATTTACTGTGCGGAATGGCGAAGCTAAACCCTAACCCGGTGGAGAACACCGCTTCGCGGGCCCACAGATCCGCTTCCAGCTTACGCGGATAGCGGCAGCGCCCGGCCAGCAGCAGATTGTCGGTCATGCCCTTAATCACCTCCTCTTTACTGCGCCAGTCGCTGTTCAGCGTAATGCACTGAGGGGTAATCAGCGGCGCATCCTGCTGTGTCATACGGAACTGGGCCAGCAGGTGCTCGACCTCCAGCGAAGTACGACACTGCATCGCCTGATTCAGCAGCTGACGGCAGGCGCGGCTGTCAAGCTGCGCCAGACGCGCCTTGGTCGCCGGGATCGACGGCGCGCTCATGCTCAGCTCATCCAGCCCCAGCCCCACCAGCAGCGGCAGCACGGAACCTTTGGCCCCCAGCTCGCCGCACAGGCCGATCCATTTACCCTGGCGATGCACCGCCTGAACCGCGTAATCCAGCGCGCGCAAAAAGGCCGGATTGAGGCTGTTGTAGTGGCGCGTCACCCTGGCGTTATCGCGATCCACCGCCAGCAGATACTGGGTCAGGTCGTTGCTGCCGATACTAAAGAAATCAATCTCTTCGCAGCACTGGTCGATGATAAACATCACCGACGGCACCTCGAGCATAATGCCCAGCGGGATCTTTTCATCAAACGGAATCTGTTCGCTGCGCAGCGACTGTTTGGCATCCGCCAGCTGCTCTTTCACCCACAGAATCTCCTCCATCGAGGAGATCATCGGAATCATGATTTTCAGCGCGCCGTGCGCGGAAGCGCGCAGAATCGCCCGCAGCTGAGTGCGGAACAGCGCCTGATACTCCTCATAAATACGCACCGCCCGGTAGCCGAGGAACGGGTTGTTCTCCGCCGGAATGTTGAGGTAGGCCACCGGCTTGTCGCCGCCGATATCCATGGTGCGGATGATAATGCTGCGCCCGTTGGCCGGCTCCAGCGCCTGGCAAAATAGGTTATACAGCTCGTTTTCCGACGGCGCGCTGGGCCTGTCCATATAGAGCATTTCGGTGCGGAACAAGCCTACCGACTGCGCGCCGTTGTTGAAGGCCGCCGTCGCCTCTACCGAATGGGCGATGTTGGCCGCCACCTCCAGGCGAATACCGTCTTCCGTACGCCCCGCTTTATCCAGCCAGGCCTGCTGCTGGCGGCGGATCTGCGCCTGCACCCAGGCCTCCTGTTGATAGTAGCGCGCCACCGCTTCATCGGGATTCACCACCACCAGCCCGGCGTTACCGTCAATCTGCACTCGCCGATCGACCCACGGCAGCAGCGCCTCCATATCGACGCCCACCAGAGTGGGAATATTGAACGAACGCGCGAGGATCACCGTATGTGAAGTGGTGCCGCCGCTGCGCAACAGCAGACCTTTAAGCAGGGTTTTATCCAGTTCAAGAAACTGACTGGGGGTGAGTTCATCGGCGAGGCAGATGGCCTCTTCCGTCAGCTTACCCGGTGCCGGAAAACGATCCTCACCGTAGATATGCTGCAGAAGCTGGAAGCAGACATCGCGCACGTCCAGCACCCGCTCCTGCAAATAACTATTGCCGGAAGCGCTGAACTGGGCGCAAAAATGTTCGCCGGTCGCGACCACCGCCTCAGCGCAGCTCAGGCCGCTCAGCAGCCCGCCCAGCAGATGCTGGCGCAGCGAGGCGTCGGTGGCCAGAGAGCGATGCGCCTCAAGGATCGCGCTGGCGGTACCGTCGTTATCCAGCAGGCGGAACTCAATATTTTTCACCAGCAGGGTCAGGCCCTTGTCCAGCGCCGCCTGTTCCTGTTCAATTGCGCCCGCTGCAGGCAGCGCGCCTGAATCGCGCAGGTCGAGGGACTTAAGATGGGTGAGCCTGCCGCCCGCGCTGCCGGCGCAGACCGGCTGGGCGTGAAACAGCGTGGGATTGAGGCGCGAGAGGGATTCAGGAACCGGCTGAACGTCCATGGATTCCGCCGTCGGCAGCGGCGCATCGCAGTGCGGGAACTCCTCGCTGATGAATGCTGACAGCGCGTCAAACGCCTGCTGTTCATCTTCGCCGCTGACGACCAGCTGGCAGCGGTCCCCCTTCAAGGTATTGGTGCCGATAATCGCCAGCGCGCTTTTCGCGTTTCCGCGTCCTTCCGTGCGGGTATTTAACCATTCGACCGAAGACGAAAAAGTATTGCACAGGGTTTCTACCAGGCTTGCCGGACGCGCATGCACGCCGTTGGGCAAATCACATATGAATTCAATTACCAGAGCCATCGCCTTCCTCCTGAATAATGCGTATTTAGCCAAAAGGTAAAGAAAGAACCGGCCCGCCACTACACGATAAAAGTGGCAATTACTGGATAATTGTATGCCCGACTCTTTTTTATGCTCGCGGTCACAAATCGCCTGACTAACGGCGCCAAAAACCCACCAGCGCTAAGATTTGAGGTGGATCGCAATTTTCCTCTGGCCTTACAAATATCCAGTAAATGCACTTTTTCTCTACTATTTTATGCGCCGCCCTTTTTCTAAGGTTGAAGCATCAACTCAGTCACGGGCCACGCAGCGCTCAGGAGAATAACAATGAATGAACTGGTGCAAATATTAAAAAATACCCGCCAGCACCTCATGACCGGGGTTTCACATATGATCCCGTTTGTCGTGTCCGGTGGGATCTTGCTGGCAGTCTCCGTCATGTTGTACGGCAAGGGCGCGGTGCCCGATGCCGCCACCGACCCTAACCTGAAAAAACTGTTTGATATCGGCGTGGCCGGCCTGACGCTTATGGTGCCGTTTCTGGCGGCCTATATCGGCTACTCCATCTCCGACCGCGCGGCGCTGGCTCCCTGCGCTATCGGCGCCTGGGTCGGCAACAGCTTCGGCGCCGGTTTCTTCGGCGCGCTGATTGCCGGGATCATTGGCGGGCTGGTGGTCTACTACCTGAAGAAAATCCCGGTGCACAAGGTGCTGCGCTCGGTGATGCCCATCTTCGTTATCCCGATTATCGGCACCTTTATTACCGCCGGGATCATGATGTGGGGCCTCGGCGAGCCGATTGGCGCGCTCACCGCCAGCCTGACCGGCTGGCTGCAGGGCATGCGCGAAGGCAGCATCGTGATTCTCGCCATCATCATGGGCCTGATGCTGGCCTTCGACATGGGCGGTCCGGTGAATAAGGTCGCCTACGCCTTCATGCTGATTTGCGTTTCCCAGGGCGTTTACAGCGTGGTGGCCATCGCCGCCGTCGGTATCGCCGTGCCGCCGCTGGGCATGGGCCTGGCAACGCTGATTGGACGTAAATACTTCTCCGCGGAAGAGCGCGAAACCGGTAAGGCCGCGCTGGTGATGGGCTGCGTTGGCGTGACCGAAGGCGCGATCCCCTTCGCCGCCGCCGACCCGCTGCGCGTTATCCCCGCCAATATGATCGGCGCCGCCGCCGGCTGCGTTACCGCCGCGCTGCTCGGCGCCCAGTGCTATGCCGGCTGGGGCGGGCTTATCGTTCTGCCGGTCGTTGAGGGTAAAGGCGGATTTATTGCTGGCCTCGCGGTTGGCGCCATCGTCAGCGCCGCCTGCGTCATCCTGCTTAAGGCCCTGGCGAAAAAGAAAACGTCTGACGCCAAAGCCGATGACGAGATGGATCTTGATTTCGAAATTAACTGAGACACGGGAAGGAATATTGTATGACCAAAATTATCGCCGTTACCGCTTGCCCGTCTGGCGTCGCCCACACCTATATGGCCGCCGAATCGCTGGAGAGCGCCGCTAAGGCCAAAGGCTGGCAGGTCAAAGTCGAGACCCAGGGCTCCATCGGCATTGAGAACGAGCTGACCGCAGAAGACGTCGCCAGCGCCGATATGGTGATTCTGACCAAAGATATCGGCATCAAGTTTGAGGAGCGTTTTGCCGGTAAAACCATCGTGCGCGTCAACATCAGCGACGCCGTGAAGCGCGCCGAAGCCATTATGAACAAAATCGACAGCCACCTTTCGCAGAATGCCTGACTGAATACACGGGGCGCGGCCTGCGCCCCGCAAAATAACATGGAGCTTGTCATGACTAATCGCACTCAACGCTTAAAAGATCGTCTGTTCGCCAACCCGCGCGAAATCTCCCTCGAGCGAGCGCTGCTCTACACCGCCAGCCATAAACAGACCGAGGGGGAGCCGGTGATGATCCGCCGGGCGAAAGCGACCGCATGGGTCCTCGATCATGTGCAGATTTCGATTCGTGATGATGAACTGATTGCCGGTAACC
This sequence comes from Klebsiella sp. CN_Kp106, assembly GCF_040064575.1. Lineage (NCBI taxonomy): Bacteria > Pseudomonadati > Pseudomonadota > Gammaproteobacteria > Enterobacterales > Enterobacteriaceae > Klebsiella > Klebsiella sp. CN_Kp106. Next base: position 4,608 of record NZ_JBEAIG010000065.1, read on the forward strand.
GTACGATCAAGCCGCGCGCCGGGATCATGTCGCCGGAGATGGATCCCTACTGGCTGCTCAAGGAGCTGGACCAGTTCCCGACCCGCCCGCAGGACCGCTTCAACATCAGCGAAGAAGATAAGCGCATCTACCGCGAAGTGCTGTTCCCCTACTGGGAAAATCGCTCGATGAAGGACTTCATCAACGCCCAGATGACCGATGAAGTGAAGGCCGCCGTCAGCACGCAGATTTTTAGCGTCAACCAGACCGATAAAGGCCAGGGACATATCATCATCGACTACCCTCGCCTGCTGGAAAACGGCCTCGCCGCGCTGGTGGCGGAGATGAAAGCGGTGAGTCAGCGGCACCCGCAGAACAATTTTTATCAGGCGGTGCTGATCCTGCTGGAAGCCTCCCAGCGCCATATTCTGCGCTATGCGGCGCTTGCCGATGACATGGCCGCCGGCTGCGGCGACGGGCAGCGGCGCAAAGAGCTGGAGACCATCGCGGACATCTCCCGCCATAACGCGGTGCACCGTCCGGAAGATTTCTGGCAGGCCTGCCAGCTCTTCTGGTATATGAACATCATTTTGCAGTATGAATCCAACGCCAGCTCCATCTCGCTGGGTCGCTTTGACCAGTACATGCTGCCGTACTATCAGGCTTCGCTGAATCGCGGCCAGGATCCGCAGTTTCTTCAGGAGCTGCTGGAGTCGCTGTGGGTGAAGTGCAACGATATTGTCCTGCTGCGCTCCACCAGCAGCGCGCGCTACTTCGCGGGCTTCCCAACCGGCTATACCGCCCTGCTCGGCGGCCTGACCGAGACCGGACGCAGCGCGGTCAATATCCTGTCGTTTTTATCCCTCGACGCCTACCAGAACGTTCGCCTGCCGCAGCCGAACCTCGGCGTGCGGGTCAACGAGCTGGTCGATCGCCCTTTCCTGCGCAAAACCGCCGAGACCATTCGCCTCGGCACCGGCATTCCGCAAATCTTCAATGATGAAGTGGTGATCCCGGCGTTTCTCAACCGCGGCGTCTCGCTGGATGACGCGCGGGATTACTCGGTGGTTGGCTGCGTTGAGCTGTCGATCCCGGGGCGCACCTACGGCCTGCACGATATCGCCATGTTCAACCTGCTGAAGGTGATGGAAATCGTGATGCTGGAAAACGAAAGTAACCCTGACATCACCTGGGACGGGCTGATCAACCAGATCCGCGACAAGATTCGCTATTACATTAGGCTGATGGTCGAAGGCAGCAATATTTGCGATATCGGCCACCGCGACTGGGCGCCGGTTCCCCTGCTCTCTTCCTTTATTGAGGATTGCGTGCAGCACGGCCAGGATATCACCGAAGGCGGCGCGCGCTATAACTTCTCCGGGGTCCAGGGCATCGGCATCGCTAACCTCAGCGACTCGCTGCACGCGCTTAAAGGGATGGTGTTTGAGCAAAAACGGCTCAGCTTCGCTGAACTGATCGCGGTGCTGAAAGCCAACTTCCAGACGCCGGAAGGGGAAAAAATCCGCGCGCGCCTGATCAACCGCTTCGAGAAATACGGCAACGATATTGACGAAGTGGACAACATCAGCGCCGATCTGCTGCGCTTCTACTGCAAAGAGGTAGAGCAGTACCGCAACCCGCGCGGCGGTCGCTTTACGCCGGGCTCCTATACCGTCTCTGCCCACGTGCCGCTCGGCTCGGTCGTCGGCGCCACTCCGGACGGACGCCTGGCCGGAGAGCAGCTGGCGGACGGCGGGCTCTCGCCGATGCTCGGCCAGGACGTGCAGGGGCCGACCGCGGTGCTTAAGTCGGTCAGCAAGCTGGATAACTTTCTGCTCTCCAACGGTACGCTGCTGAACGTCAAATTCACCCCGGCGACCCTTGCCGGCGACGGCGGCCTCAATAAGCTGGCCGACTTCCTGCAGGCATTCACCAGGCTGAAGCTGCAGCATATTCAGTTCAACGTGGTTAACGCCGATACGCTGCGCGAAGCCCAGCAGCGGCCGCAGGATTTTGCCGGCCTGGTGGTGCGCGTTGCGGGCTACAGCGCCTTTTTCGTCGAGCTGTCGCAGGAGATTCAGGATGACATTATCCGCCGCACCGCGCATCAGCTGTGAGGTCCTGGAAACGCGCGCCGATAAGGCGCGCATTTTTAATATCCAGCGCTACTCTTTGAATGATGGTCAGGGGATCCGCACCGTCGTGTTTTTTAAAGGCTGCCCGCATACCTGTCCCTGGTGCGCCAATCCGGAGTCGATCTCGCCGCAAATTCAGACCGTACGCCGGGAGAGCAAGTGCCTGCGCTGCTCCCGCTGCCAGCAGGACGTGGTCGAGTGCCCTTCCGGCGCGTGGCAGCAGATTGGCCGCGACGTCACCCTCGATAATCTGCTTAAAGAGGTGCTGAAGGATGAGGTCTTCTTCCGCGCCTCCGGCGGCGGCGTGACCCTGTCGGGCGGCGAAGTCCTGATGCAGGCCGAATTCGCCGCGCGCCTGCTGCGCCGCCTGCGCGAATGGGGGATCAGAACGGCGATTGAAACGGCGGGCGATACCGCCTACCGCCGCTTTTTTCCGCTGGCGCAGGCCTGCGATGAAGTGCTGTTCGATCTAAAAATCATGGATGAAACGCTGGCCCGCGAGCAGCTGCGGATGAATATGCCGCGGGTGCTGGATAACTTTACCCGTCTGGTGGAAGCGCATATTCACGTGATCCCCCGGGTGCCGCTGATTCCGGGATTCACGCTTGATGAAGCGAATTTCCGCCGGATTCTGGCGTTTTTGGCCCCCTTTAAGCTGCCGGAAATTCATCTTCTGCCGTTCCATCAGTACGGCGAACCCAAATATCACTTACTGGGAAAAAAATGGTCGATGTCGATGATTAAAGCCCCTGCAGAATCTGAGATTCAGCCATTCAGGACGCTGGCCGAACGGGCCGGTTTTAGCGTGACCGTCGGCGGATAACGCCAGGAGGATGCTATGGATTTCACTATCGTTGCCGTCACGGCCTGCGTCAGCGGCGTCGCTCACACCTATATGGCGGCCGAGCGGCTGGAAAAAGTCGGCCACCAGGAGAAATGGAATATCAAAATTGAAACCCAGGGCGCGCTGGGGGTTGAGAACAAAATAATGGCCGACGACATCGCCCATGCCGATGTCGTTCTGCTGGTGACGGATATTGAAATTGACGATGCCGGACGCTTTAGCGGCATCCGCACCATTAAGACCAGCATCAAAACCTTTCTGCTGCAGCCGCAGCAGATTGTCGACGCGGTGAAATGCATTATGAAAAAGCCGGTGGTTTATCTTGAGATCCCGTGAGTACACCGGTGATTTTGTAGCCCGGGCAAGGCGCTTGCGCCGCGGCCCGGGAAAATAGCACTTCGCCTGCTCAGACTTCCCCCGGTCGCGCTGCGCTTACCGGGGCTACAGGTTCACCGCCGTTTGCCGTTTTGTAGCCCGGGCAAGGCGCTTGCGCCGCGGCCCGGGGAAATAGCACCGCGCCCGCTCAGACTTCCCCCGGTCGCGCTGCGCTTACCGGGGCTACAATTCCATGCGATTTTTACGCCACCCCCAGCAGCCATTTCTGCGCGGGCGTCAGGCGGCTGGCGGTTTCCGGCGTCAGCCAGCGCTGCTGATCCTGCTGCGCGGTATCCGCTCTGTCGATATATAAGCCGTGCAGCACGCGCCTTCTGCTGCCGACGCGGTTGCGCGTCCCGCCGTGCCAGGCGTGGGCGTTATAAATCATCACGCTGCCCGCCGGCGCGGCGAACACCACCTCATCAGGATGCGCCAGCTCCGGGTCATCCAGCACCGCTTCCGGCAGCTCCGGACGCAAATGGGTGCCGGGAATAATGCGCGGCGCGCCGTTTTCAGCGCTCAGATCATCGATAGCCCAGATGGTATTTACCAGATGCACTTTCGGAAAATCGTGACGCGGCTTTTTCCAGTCCGCATGCAGCGGCTGATGGCCGCCGTTGAACAACGCTTCCCGCGCGTTCAGGCTGGAGACTTTAAAATCCCCCTGAAAAACATGCCGACAGGCGGAGAGAATCAGCGGATGGGACCAGACCTTTTCCCAAATCGCGCCTTTATTAATCAGGTTGGCGATGCGGGTTGCCGTCGCTTCCTGGTGGTGCTCGATCGCCAGATTATCGCCCTCTCTCTCGACGATGGCGTCGATAAGCGCGCGCATCGCCGCCAGCCACTCCGCGTCCACCACGTTATGCACAACGGTGTAGCCCAGGGTATCCAGCTCCTGTTTCATTGCCGGGCTCAGCGCAACGTTCGCCCCCAGCGCATCCAGATAAACCGCAGATTGTTGTTCCATATTTATATTCCTTAACTTATCGATAACACAAAACAAACTCTAATCGGCGGCGGGTGGGAATACATGAGGGCAAAACTACGAAAAACTGGACGAGCGTACGCGGCAGGGAAAAGTGTGATGGCCATCAAAATCCAGCTTTTTCCCCCTTCCTGCAGGGCAATCATTAGCGAAGCCGCCTGATACAGAACAAACCTGTTCAGATAAAATAGATTATAATCAACAGGATAATTGCTCTCTTCTAAGGCATACGGAATGATTGACGATCTGGCGGATATTTTAAATCGTTTAGTAAATCAGAAAGATAATCTGCACGTCAGGTTCCCCGACCCGGATATCTCCGAGCCCGAGCTGGCGTTTAAGGTACCCTTTCCACGGCTGGAAATTGTGCTTGAGGGCGAGCTTAAGGAGAGCGGGCTGCCGCTGTCGGAGACAATGCTCTCCGCCTCGCAGGTGCTCTACGTTCAGGCGGGTAAATGGACGCTGCCGGAATGGACCGCGCCGGCGTCGACGTTAAGCATTCTGTTTGGTCGCCAGAAACTCGGGTTTTGCGTTCAGCACTGGGACGGCAAGCAGCTGCGCACGGAAAAGCAGAACGTCGCCCGCCTCGGACCGCGCGTGGGCTCCTACCTGCTGCTGTCGCTCAATGAAATCTGCCTGCAGCCGGACCCGGTAACCGCCAGGCTGGTGGTCGCGGCCCTGTTGAGCCACTGCCTTGAGCAGCTGGTCGGGCTGGAGATGCGCGTCAGCCGCAGCCGCGATCTGTTTCTGGCGGTACAGGATTATCTCGAAGAGCATCTCACCCAGCCGCTGACCCGCGAGTCGGTAGCGAAGCGTTTTCATATTACGCCCAACTACCTGTCGCATATATTCCAGAAATCCGGCTCCGTCGGTTTTAATGAGTTTCTCACCAGCGTCCGCCTGGAAAAGGCGAAAAAGCTGCTGCGCGGCTACGACCTCAAGGTCAAAGAGATCGCCCACAACTGCGGTTTTGTCGACAGCAACTATTTCTGCCGGGTGTTTAAACGCTACACCGAGCGCTCACCTTCCGAATATCGTCGCCACTGCCGCAGCGCGCAGCAGGGATAGTTCACGCGGCCCATTCAACCCGTCCGCGGCCGTTATTTTTCGCCTTATAGAGCGCGTCATCGACCTTTTTAATAAACAGGTTCTGCGGCTCGTCTTTATAGCGCAGACCGACGCCAATGCTGATCGACAGCGGGTTATCGTGGTTGATCAAGATCGCGCGGGCGTTTTGCAAAATCGACTGCGCCAGTTCATCCACTTCCTGCGCCGACAGGCCATCGACAATAATGGCAAACTCTTCTCCGCCAATCCTCGAAGGCAACACCTTATCGCTGGTAAGCTTCGCCAGCTGTTTGCCAAGGGCAAACAGCACTTCGTCCCCCACCAGATGACCCCAGGTGTCATTAATTTTCTTGAAGTAGTCGATATCCACAATCATCAGCGCCAGCCTGCGCCCCTCCTTCTCGCGGATGGTGTCGATAAAAAAGCGACGGTTGGGCAGCTGGGTCAGCTCATCCTTGAGCGATTGCGAACGCGCGTCGACGTACAGGAGATTGATGCGCTCAATAATTTTGTAGACCCCGACCGCGCTCAGCAGCATGCCGGACAGGCGCAGCAGATCTTCGCAGTAGTACCCCATCCAGCGCGGCTGGTGGAATATTTCGTCCATCAGGTCGAAAGTGCCACCGGCAATCCACAGCAGCAGGCCGTAGCGTACCCAGTTAACCGCCACGTGGTTCATCCGCACCTTGGTCGAACTCCAGAGCATAAACAGCAGAAATAGCAGCGCCAGCAGATCGATATACATCCCTGGATTGGTCAAAATTTCGCGCCACGGCCCCAGCGGCGGCGAGACGAACGCGCACAGGCTCGATACGGCGACAATCGCCAGCAGTGCCGGAAGAATATGCGTTCGAGAGATAGAAGAACAGGGTTGAATATGGATGTTTTTTTCGCGTTCGGGCATGGTCAGGTCTCATTACAGCGCGGCTTGCCGGGTTTTTAGCATAACAGCGCAGAGCGTTTGCGCGAACTGTAAAGGTGCGATGCCGGGCGACGGGCGCGGATTTCCTGGTCCGCCGCAGACTCAGCCTTAAGGTTATCTCGAACTATCTGCCTCGACGTTAACGCTGACGTTCAGTCTCTTCGCCTCCATGGTTATTATCTTCCGGGCAAGCGCCCTGTCGCTCCCGTGCACCCGATCTATCAGCGCCTGGACGATTGTCATCATGAGAAAGTGCTGATTAGCCGGACAGAAATCGGTCATATCAATCCCGCAATCCACCAGCTGCTGGTGCGCATCGCGCTCTGTCTGCTCAATGGTTTCAATCACTTTCTCTTTCATATGCTCGATACGCGCAAAAACCACGCGATTAATGATTTCGATTTGCTCAGGCGTAAAATTTTTTTCCATCATTATGCTCTCGTCAAAGTATAAGGTTCTTAATTAGCTGACCAGCCTCAGCTCTCTCGCCACAATCCTTTTAAACTCTTCACAATGCCTATGCTCCGGCTGCGTGCAGCGTACTTCAGCCCGCATTGGGCTTCGGCATTGCGGCATCGCAAACACCTCACCCGTGGCTGGCTCGCTTGCTAAGCGTGCTCACACATCTGGCCTGGGGATTCGGGCTCTATAGCGCGGCACTGGCTATCAGAGCGTGGGGATAATAGCTTAGCAGCCCGTCGGGGAGTCAGAATGAGGCTAACTGACCCTGCGCGCCAGGAGAATATCGTGTGGGTCACTCACCCAACACACCGTTACTTTTTTGCCGCTGTAGCTGATTATGTTGCTCAAGCTCATACTCAATAAAGGCGTCTATCATGGACCGATACACTTTCTCAATAATCACTTCGGGTAACCCTGCGGCAGCCGCCTTTTCGCGAACCCGATCAATAACCTGCTGCACGCGCGCGGGAGCACGAACGGCGGAGTGGTCAGTTTTGAATGCGGCAGCGGCTTTAACGCACTCAGCACGTTGAGCAATCAGGCTAACCAGTTCGCTATCAATCGAATCGATCTGGCTTCTGGCATCGGCAAGGGTGGAAAACGTCATCACTTTGAACCTTTATACTAGTACGATGGCTCAGCATAATATCTCAAATTTCGCCAGATTCCAGCCCTGCGTTTATTCAGAAAGCGCTGGCACGCATAGCCGCATAGAGGGAGCAGAGTTCCTGCAGGCTTTTGGTTCCCATGCGCTTCATCAGCCGGGTACGCTGGACGCTGACCGTGGACGGGCTGACCCCGCGGATACGGGCAATATCATCCAGAGAATGGCCGCGTAAACTGAGCCTCATGATCTGTTGCTCGGCATGGGTAAAATTAAACGTATCGGGCAGATAAGCAACGCTCTGGTTCTGGGCCGATAACAGGCCCATCACTTTTAACGCCTGACGCAGCTCTTCGACCGTCAACCTCTCTGACAAACAGAGCTTTAACAGGCCCGGAAACAGCCGGTTGATGGTCTCAAAATGGCGCTCAGAGGTGATGAAGATGGCGTAGTGCTCCGGCGGATGGCGAAAGAACAAAGCATATATCTCCTGGATATCCATCCCGCAGGTGACATACACGCAGTTGCTTAACCCGGCATCCGCGCCATCGCTCAGCTCCTGCACTATATTCTCAACGCCAGAAATAAATACACGATCCTTTCCATGAATAGTCATCTTGAAGTCCCGAGGTTACCGTCTTTTATTATCCTTCCATATGGATACTTTTCGGAGAGTGTTATGTCGTCAGTCTGGCAGATCAATACCGCCCTCATTTTCGTTTAGCTTTCGTTTAGCTTAAAGGGATCGGCAGTACTGGCTTCGGTTTAACCATTGAAACCATCGAACTATTTTTAAGTTTTAACAAACTGAGCGCTTAAAAATATAGGAATAAGATTACCGTTAATTCACAAAAAATCCTTATATTCGCAAATAAAAACGCAAAATAAACCCAAAGAAACCACTCAACCAGCTGATTTAAAAGAATAATTAATTATTAGGATTATCTTTATAAATGACATAAAAAATATTTACCCTCTATTTTTAATATTCAGATCTCGATCTCAAAACACCATTTCATTTTGTGTAAAAGTAATTTTCAATAAAATTACAGACAGTACTAATTAGTCATCACCAGGGAATAAAGAATAATGTGTGGTGAATCCCCCTAAGCGGCGGGGTCATGCTGAATTGAGGAATACCCTCATCGACGTTTCGTTTTTATAGACGAATCAGGAAGTCAGCGCCTGATTCACCGGGAGGCACCCGGCACCACACTACCATCTAATAATTTCATTTGTATCGTTCTGCCTGCTTTACGGCAGGTAATTTCTTGTACCTTTGGAAAATAAAAAAAGTAGAGGCACCCTATGTTTCGTTCCTTATTATTAGTCACGATCCCTTTTATCAGTATTGCTGCCCACGCGGTGACATTTGATTATCGTCATGAAACCAATGACAAAGCCGGCAATAATCATAAAGACAGACTGCTGATGTCTCACCGTTTTGCCAATGGCTTTGGCCTGTCGCTGGAAGGGAAATGGAAAGGTTCGCAGGATAAAAATAAAGCCTATGATGAAACCGTGAGTAACGGCACCGAAGTGGTGGCGAGCTATGTGCATAAAATAAATAAAACCTTCCAGATTGAGCCCGGCTTCTCTCTGGATACCAGTTCGTCCTCAAACAACTATCGTCCCTACCTGCGCGGTAAAGCGAATCTGACCGACGATGTCAGTGCCTCATTGCGCTACCGACCTTACTACAAGCGCAATTCAGGCAATATCGGCACGTCTAAAGACACCTCGGAGAACGGCTATAATCTGACCAGCGTTCTTTCCTGGAAATTCCTTAAAGATTATCAGCTCGATTATGAACTGGACTATAAAAAAGCCAACTCCGCGGGGGTTATTTTAGCGGATAACGAAAGCTACGACTGGACCCATGATTTTAAGCTAACCTATAAATTTGATAAAAACTGGTCTCCTTATATGGCCATCGGCAACGTTTCCGGCAGTAAAACCACCGATGAACGCCAAACGCGTTATCGCGTTGGTGTGAAATACTCCTTCTGATAACTTCCTGTCAGCCAGATAATAAATAAGGGTTTTATTAAACCCTTATTTTCATTAAGAGGATAATAATGAAGATTGCAAAAATCACCCTGGCATTGGGCGCTCTGAGTCTCTTCTCACTGAGTGCTGGCGCCCAGGAGAACGCGCGCCTGAGCAGCGTAAAGCAGTTCGCTGACGTCGTGCTGGATAAAGCGGGAGATCGGTACGGCCATCACTCTCCTCTGCTGGCCAATGGCGTGGATCCTCGCACCGGCAAGCAAATGGAATGGGTCTTTCCGGACGGTAAAGTGACCGTGCTGTCGAACTTCTCGGCCCAGCAAAACTTGATGCGGGTGCTGGTAGGGTTAAGCAACCTGACCGGCGAAGCAAAATATAAGCAGCGGGTCGCGGAGAATATTCGCTACTACTTTGACCACTATCAGGACGCCAGCGGGCTACTGCTGTGGGGAGGCCATCGCTTTGTTGATTTGAAAACGCTGCAGCCTCAAGGCCCGAGCGAAAAGGAGATGGTCCATGAACTTAAGAACGCGTATCCCTATTACGACATGATGTTTGCCGTCGATGACAAGGCCACCGCGCGCTTTATCAAGGCTTTCTGGAACGCCCATGTTTACGACTGGAAAACGCTGGAAACCAGCCGTCACGGGGAGTACGGCAAAGCGATGGGCGCGCTCTGGCAAAGTGATTTTGTCCAACAGCCGCCCTTTTTCGCCACCAAGGGCCTGAGCTTTCTCAATGCCGGCAACGACCTTATCTACTCCGCATCGCTGCTCTATCAATACGATGGTGACGCTGGCGCGCTGACGTGGGCGAAGCGTCTGGCCGAACAGTACGTTCTGCCGCGAGATAAGAAGACCGGACTGGGCGTCTACCAGTTTACCCAACCGCTAAAACGCGCCGACACCACAGATGACAGCGACACGCATTCGAAATACGGCGACCGCGCGCAGCGTCAGTTTGGCCCCGAACTGGGCCCGGACGCGCTGGAGGGCAATATGCTGCTGAAGGGCCGGACCAGCACGCTCTACTCAGAAAATGCGCTGATGCAGCTTGCCCTGGCAAAATCGCTCGGCAAAGACGGTGACGATCTCAAAAAATGGACCCTTGATGGCCTCAAAGCCTTTGCGACCTACGCTTACGATGAGCAGAACAATACCTTCCGCCCGATGCTGGCCAACGGCACGGATCTCTCCGGCTATGCGTTAAAACGCGATGGCTATTATGGGAAAAAAGGCACGGTGCTCAAAGCCTATCCGGCGGGAAATGAATTTCTTCTCTCCTACGCCCGCGCCTGGACGCTTGAACCGGATCGTGCCATCTGGAAAGTCGCCCGCGGCATCGCGAAAGGCCAGGGTTTAGGCGATATCGGTGAACCCGGCGGCGCAAACCGCAGGCTGAATAGCCAAACGGAGAACCATCAGCCGTATGCGATTTTCGCGCTTATCGACCTGTGGCAGGCCACCGGGCAGCAGGACTATTTGACGCTGGCGGATCGCATCGGCGCAAACATCATCAACAAGCAGCGCCTCAACGGCTTTTTTGTCGATGACCCTGAGGCCGAATATGCCAGTATCGATAGTATTGCCCCCTATGCGCTTCTCGCCCTGGAAGCCGCCTTCCGCAACACGCCGGACGCGGTGGCGCCGTTCCTGAACGGCGCGGGATTCACCGAGGGTGCTTATCGGCTGGCTGACGGGACGGTTCGCTACTCCACCCGAGATGACGAGCTGTTCAGGCTCAGACCCGGCGAACAGCTTAAACCGAACGGCAAAAGATAAAACAGGCCCCCACCGTGGTGGGGGTTGCGCTATGCCCGGTTTACCAGAAGCGAAACGATAGCCGCTACTTCCCGGCATCCAGCGCCGACACCGCGCGCGAATAGGCCGCTATCGCCAGCGCCACATCGTCGGCGGTGACCGACTCGGCGGGATGATGACTGATGCCGCCTTTGCAGCGCACAAATAGCATCGCTGACGGCCAGCGTTCGGCCATGGCGATGGCATCATGCCCGGCGCCGCTCGGCAGCGTCAGCGAACGCCCCTGCACCGCCTGCACCGCCTCGCTCAATACCTGCTGCAATCCGCTATCGCAGGCGGTGGCGGCAATACGGTAAAACTCTTCGGCACTGAACCGCAGCTGGCGACGAGAAGCAATGGCCTGCGCCTCATTCAGCAACGTATCCAGCAGCGCATCCAGCGGCTGGTCGTGCGGCCCGCGAATATCCAGGGTCAGCGTAACGTCGCCGGGTATCACGTTAACCGCGCCGGGCGCGCAGCGCAGCGTACCCACCGTGGCGACCCGGTTTCCGCCCTGCTCGCGGGTCAGGGTCTCTACCCGCACCATCCACTCGGCGGCGGCGGCCAGCGCATCTTTGCGATGACTCATCGGCACGGTCCCGGCGTGTCCCGCCTCGCCGGTAAAGCGGCAGTTCAGGCGACGCGCGCCGTTGATCGCCTCGACCACCCCCAGCGCCAGCCCTTCCTGCTCGAGGCACGGCCCCTGCTCGATATGCAGTTCCAGGTAGGCGGCAATCTCCTCCGGGCGGCGGGCGGCAAGATGAATGCGCGCCGGATCCAGCCCCGCCAGCACCATCGCCTGCGCCACGCTGACGCCGTCGGCATCGGTCTGCGCCAGCCAGCTCTCGGGCCAGGTACCGGTTATCCCGCGGCTGCCGAGCAGCGTAATACCAAAGCGCGTCCCCTCTTCATCGCAAAAGCCGACAATCTCGATGGCCTGTTTCAGCCTCCGCCCCTGTTGATGCAGACCGTGCACCACTTCGATCGCCGTGAGTACGCCGAGCATCCCGTCGTAGCGCCCGGCGTTGCGCACCGTATCAAGGTGCGACCCCAGCAGGATGGCGGGCGCTCCCTCCTGCTCTCCCTCGTAGCGGCCGCAAATATTGCCGACGCTGTCCTGCCAGACGGTCATTCCGGCCTGGGTCATCCACCGCGCCGCCCGCTGGTTGGCCTCGAGATGCTGTGGGGAGAGATAAACCCGGGTCAGGGCATCCGGCGTTTCGCTGATCGCGGCCAGCTCATCGGCGCGGGCCATCACCCGCGCCGCGGCCTGCTGCATTTCCGCCTGCTGGCGTTGTGCTGGACTCATTGGGCGCTCTCGCTGCGATAGTGATCCCACGCGACCTGCATCGCCGCGCCCTGAGTGGTGGAGAATTTGAGATAGTTCAGCACCGACTCCAGCGCGCTGAGCGTGGTCATCACGCAGTCTTTACGCGCGTTGTAGCCCATGGTGCCGATCCGCCACACTTTGCCGTGCAGCGGGCCGAACGAGGTACCGATTTCAATACCGAAATCTTCCAGCATCAGCTTGCGCGCCTGGTCGCCGTTGATACCCTGCGGGATAACGACGCCCAGCACGTTGTTCATCTTATGTTTCAGGTCGCCGAAGGTCTCCAGCCCCATCGCCTGAATGCCTTTGACCAGCGCGTCGCCGTGCAGCTTATGGCGGGCAATGCCGTTATCCAGCCCCTCCTGGAGGATCAGCCGTGCGCATTCGCGGGCGCCGAACAGCGCGGTAGTGGCCTCGGTATGATGGTTAAGGCGCTCCGGCCCCCAGTAGTCCATCACCATGCCGAGATCGAAATAGTTGGAGTAGATCATCTCCTCGTCGCCGTCGCGGTGGGCATCGGTGCGAATCCCCTCTTCCACGCATTTGCGGCGGCGAATCGCCTCTTCCATGCGCGCGCTGAGGGTAATCGGCGAGGTGCCGGACGGGCCGCCGAGGCACTTCTGCATCCCGGCCGAGACCGCATCCAGCCCCCAGGCGTCGGTTTCCAGCGGGTTACCGCCCAGCGAAGCGGTGGCGTCGGTGTAAAACAGTACGTCATAGCGGCGGCAGATATCCCCCAGCTCCGCCAGCGGCTGCAGCATCGTGGTGGAGGTGTCGCCCTGCACCGTCAGCAGCAGGCGCGGACGAATACGTTTGATGGCATCCTCCACCTGGTCCGCGGTAAACACCTCACCCCAGGGCACTTCAATGGTGTGCACTTCCGCCCGGCAGCGGCGGGCGATTTCGCACAGCAGATGGCCGAAGCGGCCAAACACCGGCACCAGCACCTTGTCCCCCGGCCGAATAGCCGAAACCAGGATCGCCTCAATCCCGGCCCTTGAGGTTCCGTCCACCAGCATCGTCCAGCGGTTTTCGGTACGAAATACGCCGCGGTACAGCGCCATCACTTCGTTCATATAGTGGGTCATCGCCGGGTCGTACTGGCCGATCAGCTGGCTCGACATGGCGCGCAGCACGCGCGGGTCGGCGTTAATCGGGCCGGGCCCCATCAGCAGGCGCGACGGCGGATTGAGTTGCGGAAACTGAGTGATATCCATCTTTAAGTCCTTATTGATTGAGGCCGCGCACGGAGGAAATAAACTGCTTCAGTTCGCTGGTCTGCGGGTTGGCGAACAGCGTTTTGCTGTCGCCCTGCTCCCAGACCCGTCCCTGATGCATAAACACGACGCGGTCGCCCACTTCGCGGGCAAAATTCATTTCATGGGTCACGAGAATCAGCGTCATGCCCTCCGCCGCCAGCTGCTCCAGCACCTTAAGCACTTCGCCAACCAGCTCCGGATCCAGCGCCGAGGTGATCTCGTCACAGAGTAAAACTTTTGGCGACATCGCCAGCGCGCGGGCAATCGCCACGCGCTGCTGCTGGCCGCCGGAGAGACTCGACGGGTAGTAATCGAGCCGGTCGCCCAATCCGACCTTTTCCAGCATCCGCTGGGCCAGTTCACGGCACTCGGCGGCGCTCTTCTTCAGCACCCGACGCGGCGCCAGCATCACGTTTTCCAGCGCCGTCATATGCGGAAACAGGTTAAAACTCTGGAACACCATGCCGATAGAGCGGCTGATCTCCCGCGCCTGCGATTCGCGGTCGGTAATGGTCATCCCGCCGAGCTTAATGCTGCCTTCCTGATAGCCTTCCAGGCCGTTGATGCAGCGCAGCAGCGTGCTTTTGCCCGACCCGCTGCGGCCGATAATCGAGATCACTTCGCCCATATCGATATCCAGATCGACGCCCTTGAGCACGTGGTTATCGCCGTAGTACTTCTGCATCTGATTAATGGTGATGAGAGGCATTGAATTTGTTCTCCAGATGACGGCTGTAGCGGGACAGCGGGTAACACAGAATGAAATAGCCCAGCGCCACCAGCGCAAAGACTTTAAACGGCTGATACGTCACGTTGGTCAGCATCGTTCCCGCTTTGGTCAGCTCGACGAAGCCGATAATCGACGCCAGCGCGGTACCCTTGATCACCTGCACGGCAAACCCCACCGTCGGGGCGATGGCGATCCGCAGCGCCTGCGGGGCGACGACCCGATACAGCGTCTGGCCAAAGCTCAGCCCCAGACAGCGCGAGGCTTCCCACTGCCCTTTTGGCAGGGCGCGGATGCTGCCAAACCAGATATCGAGCAAAAAGGCGCTGGTATACAGCGTCAGCGCCAGCGACGCCGCGGTCCACGCCGAAACGTCGATGCCGAACAGCGCCACGCCGAAAAAGGCGAGAAACAGCTGCATCAGCAGCGGCGTCCCCTGAAACAGTTCGACATAGCCGCGGATCAGGCGTTTTACCTGACGCCCGCCGGTCATGCGCAGCAGCAGGAGCGGCAGCGTGACCAGCGCGCCGCCGAGAAACGCCACCAGCGACAGCAGCACCGTCCAGCGCCCGGCCAGCAGCAGATTGCGGACAATGTCCCAATCGGTAAAGGTGGTCATCATGCCTGCACCCCCAGCCATTTACGTCCCGCCGCCATCAGCAGCTGACGCATCGTTATCGACAGCGCTAAATAAATCCCCGTCGTCACCAGATAGACCTCAAAACTGAGGAAGGTGCGCGACTGAATCAGGTTAGCGGCAAAGGTCAGCTCTTCATAAGAGACCTGCGACACCACCGATGAACCGAGCATGACGATGATGCACTGGCTCACCAGCGCCGGATAAATGCGCTGCAGCGCGGGCGGCAGAATGACCTGAATAAAGATCTGCGTCCGGGTCAGCCCCAGTACGCGCCCCGCTTCCCACTGACCTTTCGGCGTCACCTGAATCCCGGCGCGTACGATCTCGGTACTGTAGGCCCCAAGATTGACCACCATCGCCAGCAGCGCGGCCTCGCCCGCCGTCATCTTCAGCCCCAGATTCGGTAAGCCGAAGACGATAAAAAACAGCTGTACCACAAACGGCGTGTTGCGAATCAGTTCGACATACCCGCCCCAAATCCGGCTGAACCACGTGGGACGCCCGCTGCGGATGGCGGCGCCGAAGATGCCAATCGTCAGGCCACCTATCGTCGCCAGCACCGTCAGCTGAATGGTCACCCACAGCCCCGCCAGCAGCTCCGGCCAGTGCGGCCAGAGCGCAGAAAAATGAAGTTGCTCCGTCATGCCCGGACCTTATGCGCCGAGGCTGGCAGGCAGCGGCGCTTTCAGCCACTTCTCAGACAAACCGTTCAGGGTGCCGTCTTTTACGCCCTGCTCAATCAGCGCATCCACTTTCGCCTTCAGGGCCGGTTGGTTCTTTTTCAGGCCGATAAAGCACGGCGAATCCTTCAGCATAAAGCTCGGCACCGGGGCCTTGTCAGCGTTCTGCCGGGAGATGGCCGCCACCACCAGGTTGCCGGTGGCCACATACTGCACCTGGCCAGATAAATAGGCCGACAGCGTGGTGTTGTTATCTTCGTAGCGCTTAATCTGCGCCTCTTTCGGCGCCACGCTGGTCAGCACCATATCTTCCACCGCGCCGCGGGTCACGCCCACGCTTTTACCGCTCAGCGCCGCCGGGTCTTTCAGCTCCGCGCCTTTCGGGCCAAATACGCCGAGGAAGAACGGCGCATAGGCGCGGCTAAAGTCGATCACCTTTTCGCGCTCGGCGTTTTTACCGAGGCTGGAAATCACCAGGTCCACCTTATCGGTTTGCAGATAAGGCACGCGGTTGGCGCTGGTCACCGGCACCAGCTGCAGCTTGAGCTTCATCTCTTTGGCGAGATAGCGCGCCATATCGATGTCGTAGCCCTGCGGCTGAAGGTCGGTGCCCACCGAGCCAAACGGCGGGAAATCCTGCGGCACCGCAATGCGGATCGTGCCGCGCTTTTCAATATCCTGGAGCTGGTCAGCTTTCGCCGCCGGGAGGTTGGTTAACAGACAAGCGGCCCCGGCCAGTGCGATCAACAGTTTCTTCATGATGTTTACCCGTTACGTTAGCATGAAACAAAAGATTCTTTAAAGTCACTTTTGCAACTAATGTGCCAGATAAAGCGCCGCGCATCGGGTTAGCCCGCCGTTGGGCTAAGCGAACGTAAAACAAGGGAAATTGAGGAATTAAGAGGGAACAACCGCGCGTTCCCCTATTATTTTATCGCACCAAAACCATGCAAAGCACCACGCTGGCGCCCCATTATCGTTGTTCCAGCTCGTCCAACTGCTGATAAAGGGTGGCGATGTCGTGAATGCGCGGGCGGCCTTTATCGAGAATTTCGTGCAGAAAGGCGTTCGACAGCAGATTGATCAGGCTATTGACCGAGGCGTAGCTGTCGTAGGCCGATACGCTATCCAGCGGCGCGCAGAGCCGCCAGCGCGCCAGCGGAAACAGGCCGTGGGCCTGCGGCTCGCACATCAGCAGCGCCGGAATGCCGCTGCTCTGCAGCTGCAGCAGCAGCGGGCGAATAATTCGCGGGCGGCGGCGGAACGCCATTACCACCACCAGATCGTCGGCGGTTAAGTCCACCAGCTCTTCGCTTAAGCTTTGTCCCGGCTGCGGCAGCACCAGCACCTGCCCGCGCGCCTGCAGGAGCTGCTGGCGCAGATGCAGCGCCGCCGGATAAGCATTGCGCATGCCGATAATCACGATACGCCGGGCGCTCACCAGCGCCTGAATCGCCTCGGCGAACTGCTGGACATCAAGGGCGTTAACCCACTGGGTCAGGTTGGCCATCTCCTGTTTATAGTGGCGCGCCAGCAGCGTGTTGCCCTGCACCGCATCGCGATTATCGGTCAGCGGCATTCCGCTCTGGCGCAGGGTGCGCAGCTCATCGCGCATATCTTTATATTTTTCATAGCCCAGGCGCTTGAACAGACGGCTGACCGTGGCTTTCGATACGCCGCTCAGCTGCGCCAGCTCGGCGCTGTTGTAGCTAATCAGGTCATCAAAATGATCGAAAATAAAATCCGCTACCCGCTGCTCCTGGGGCGATAATGACGGGTACTGCTCTTTCAGTCGTTCATCAAGCTGTTGCATAAGACCTCTGTAACTTTCGTTTCACCGCACTATACCGCTAACGCCTTTCATAATGCATGCCAGTTCGGCAAAAAACGCGCATCGTCGGCAACGATTGAAACTTTACGTTCAGATATGGAACAGCTTTTGCAACCCTCTGCGGACATTTCGCTTAATTGAGGACACCCCATGCAAAGTCATGTTGCCGCCCGCGGGATGGCGGTTGCGCCCCATCATCTGGCCAGCCAGAGCGCGCTGGCGGTTCTGCGCGAAGGCGGAAGCGCCATCGAAGCGATGGTCGCCGCCGCTGCGGCCATCGCCGTGGTTTACCCGCATATGAACGGCCTCGGCGGCGATGGCTTCTGGCTTATCGTGCCCCCCGAGGGCGATCCCATCGCCATTGACGCCAGCGGCGCGGCGGGGTCGCTGGCGACGCCGCAGGCCTACGCCGGCCTCGCGCAGATCCCCCACCGCGGACCGCAGGCGGCCCTGACCGTGGCGGGCACCGTCAGCGGCTGGGACGAAGCGCTTAAGGTTTCGCGGGAGTTAACCGGGAAATCGCTGCCGCTGACGCGTCTGCTGGAAGATGCCATCGGCTACGCCGCCGGCGGTATCCCGGTGACCGCCTCGCAGGCCAGCGCGACCGCCGATAAATTCAGCGAACTGCGCGACCAGCCCGGCTTCGCCGAAACCTTTCTGGTGGACGGCCAGCCGCCGAAGGCCGGGAGCCGCTTTTTGCAGCCGGCGCTGGCGAACACTCTGCGCCGATTAACCGAAGACGGTTTAGACAGCTTCTATCGCGGGCCGCTGGCGGAGCAGCTGGCCCGCGGTATGGAAAAGTACGGGCTGCCCGTCACCCTTAGCGACCTGCAGCAGCATCGCGCTCGCCGCCCCCAGCCGCTCAGGCTGTCGCACCGGCACGGCGAACTGTGGAACCTCGCGCCGCCGACCCAGGGGCTGGTTTCGCTGGCGATCCTCGGCATCACCGACAGGCTGGCGATGGCCGATGCCGACGATGCGATGACCGTCCACCGTATTGTGGAGGCGACCAAGCTGGCCTTCGGCCTGCGCGACGCGCATATCACCGATCCCCGCCACCTTGATGTCGATATCCAGAGCCTGCTGGCGCCGGCGGCGCTGCAGCCGCTGGCGGAGAATATCGACGACCAGCGGGCGGCCCCGTGGGGCGCGGGCAAAGGCCCGGGCGACACCGTATGGATGGGGGTTATCGATAAAAGCGGGCTGGCGGTCTCCTTTATCCAAAGCCTGTACCACGAGTTCGGCAGCGGCGTGGTGCTGCCGGAAAGCGGCATTGTCTGGCAGAACCGCGGAGCATCGTTCAGCCTCGACCCGCGCCACCTGCTGGCGCTGGCGCCCGGCAAGCAGCCGTTTCACACCCTCAACCCCGCCGCCGCAAGGCTGAACGATGGCCGGGTGATGGTGTACGGATCCATGGGCGGCGACGGCCAGCCGCAAACTCAGGCCGCTATTTTCACCCGCTACGTGATGCAAAACGTGCCGCTACAGGAGAGCATCACCCGGCCGCGCTGGCTGCTGGGGCGTACCTGGGGGCAGACTTCCGACTCGCTCAAGCTGGAGGGCCGCTTCAGCGCCGAAAGCGTTGCCCGCCTGCGTCAGCTGGGGCACGACGTTGACGTGCTGGCCGATTTTAGCGAAGCCATGGGCCACGCCGGGGCGATTGTACGCCATCCCAACGGCCTGTTTGAGGGGGCCAGCGATCCGCGCAGCAACGGCTCCGCCGCCGGTTATTAGGAGCTGATGATGAACACACCGCACAATGAATGGGACGCTTACCTCACACAAATGGAACAGCTGCTGGCGCTGGAGCTGGACGATGCGCGGCGCGCAGAGCTCAGGATGCAGTTTAGCCGCATTGCCGCCATGGCCGGGCCGCTGCTGGCCTTTCCCCTCGACGATCGCGTCGAAATCGCCGGAGTCTATAAAGCATGAAGCTACCTGAAATGACGATTCACGAAATCCAGCGCGCGCTGGCCACCGGCGAGCTCAGCGCCAAAGAGATCGCCCGCCACACCCTGGAGAACATCGCCCGCGTTAACCCGCAGATCAACGCCTGGACCCACGTCAGCGAAAAGCGCATGCTCGCTGAGGCGGAGAATATCGATACCCTGCGGCGGGAAAAAAAGCCCCTGCCCGCGCTGGCAGGCGTTCCCTACGCGGTGAAAAATCTGTTCGATGTCGCCGGCCATACCACCCTTGCCGGGGCACAGCTGCTGAGCGATCGCCCCGCCGCCGCCGCCGACAGCTGGGCGGTGCGCCAGCTGCATAGCGCAGGTGCGCTGCTCTCCGGGATGCTGAATATGGATGCCTACGCCTACGGTTTTACCACCGAGAACAGCCACTACGGGGCGACGCGTAACCCGCACGATCTTTCGCGGATCGCAGGCGGCTCCTCGGGCGGGTCGGCGGCGGCGGTGGCCGCCGGGCTGGTGAATTTCTCGCTGGGCAGCGATACCAACGGCTCCATTCGCGTCCCGGCCTCGCTGTGCGGGATCTTCGGCCTCAAGCCGACCTTTGGCCGTTTATCGCGCTCCGGCAGCCATCCTTTCGTCGCCAGCCTCGACCATATCGGTCCGTTTGCCCGCTGCGTCAGCGACCTTTCGGCGGTCTACGATGCGCTGCAGGGTCGCGATCCGGGCGATGGTTTTCAGGCCGACAAGGCCAGCGAGCGCACGGCTAATCTGCTGTCGCGCGGTCTCGAAGGCCTGCGCTGCGCCACGCTCGGCGGTTATTTTACGACATGGTGCGATAACGACGCCCGTGCGGCCGTCGCTCGCGTCGCCGGGGCGCTGGCGGCGCATGAGGCTGTGATTTTCCCGGAGGCGGAGCTGGCCCGCTCGGCGGCGTTTATTATCAGCGCCGCCGAGGGCGGAAATCAGTACCTGCCCGCGCTGCGTAGCCAGCCCGAACGTTTTGAGCCGAACTCCCGCGAGCGCCTGCTGGCGGGCGCGATGATCCCGTCGGCCTGGTATCTTCAGGCCCAGCGCTTCCGCCGCCACGCGCAGCAGGCGTTTAAAGCCCTGTTCGCCCATGCGGATGTGCTGATCGCCCCGGCCACGCCGTGCAGCGCGACGCCCATCGGCGCGCAGACCATGGAGATTAACGGCCAGCCGCTGCCGATTCGCGCCAGCATGGGGATGCTGACCCAGCCCATCTCCTTCCTTGGCCTGCCAGTGGTCACCGTGCCGCTGCGTACGGCGAACGGTCAGCCGATTGGCCTGCAGCTGATTGCCGCGCCTTTTAATGAACAAGCCTGTCTGCGCGCGGCGCGGGCGCTGGAGGAGATGGGCATTACCGACGCCCGCCCGGTGGAGATAGCAGCATGATGACGCAAGAGCAGATTAATCGCCCGTTGGTTCTCGCCGAGGTGACGGCGGCGTTTTACCGCTATGAGGAAGCGCTGGTGAGCAACGATATCGCGGTGCTGGATGAGCTGTTCTGGCACGATAAGCGCACGGTGCGGCTGGGGGCCGGGGAAAATCTCTACGGTATCGACGAAATCCGCGCCTTTCGCGCCGCCCGCCCGGCCGCCGGCCTGCAGCGCGCGCTGCGGCACACCACCATCACCACCTTCGGCGAGGATTACGCGGTGTGCAGCACCGAATTCACCCGCGAAGGCAGCGAACGCATTGGCCGACAGCAGCAAACCTGGGTGCGCTTCCCCTGCGGCTGGCGCATCGTCGCCGCCCAGGTGAGTTTGATGAGTTAAGCCCCGCGCCTTTCCCGGTATCCCCCGGGTTGCGCTGCGCTTACCCGGGCTACGGGTCCACAGAGGGTGATGAACCCGTAGCCCGGGCTACCGGATTGCGGCCGTTTGCAGAGCTGTAGCCCGGGTAAGCCGCTTGCGGCGTGACCCGGGGAACGCCTTTACCCCCGGAACGGATGAACGTCGCGCCAGTGGTCGGCAATCTGCTGACGAGTGCAGACCCAAACCTGGTCGTGCTGCTGCACATAATCAAGGAAACGCTGCAGCGCGCGGAAGCGGCCCGGGCGCCCCAGCAGGCGGCAGTGCATCCCGATGGACATCATCTTCGGCGCGCTGGCCCCCTCGGCGTACAGCACATCGAAGCTGTCTTTCAAATAGGTGTAAAACTGCTCGGCGGTATTGAACCCCTGGGCGGTGGCAAAGCGCATATCGTTGGCGTCGAGGGTATAAGGTACGATCAGGTGCGGCTTACGCGTCCCGTCGCCGCAGGCCACCTCGCTCCAGAACGGCAGATCGTCGCCATAATAGTCGCTGTCGTAATCAAAACCGCCGTGCTCCACCACCAACTGGCGGGTATGGGGACTATCGCGCCCGGTATACCAGCCGGTGGGCGGTTTGCCAAACAGATCGGTTAACACCTGCACGGCTTTATGAAGATGCTCCCGCTCCTGCTCGATAGGCATATTCTGGTAGTGGATCCAGCGCCAGCCGTGGCTGACCACGTCATAGTTCGCCGACTTAATCGCCTCGACCACCTCGGGATGACGCGCCAGCGCCATGGCGACGCCAAACACGGTCAGCGGCAGTCCCCGCTGGCTGAACTCATTATGGATGCGCCAGAAACCGGCGCGGCTGCCGTACTCATACAGCGAATCCATCGACATATGCCGGTCAGGGTAGCTGGCGGCGCCGATAATATCGGACAGAAACTGCTCAGAACCGGCATCGCCGTGCAGCACGTGGTTTTCCGAGCCCTCTTCGTAGTTCAGAACAAACTGCACGGCGATGCGCGCATTGTTCGGCCACCGCGCGTGCGGCGGCTGTCCGCCGTAGCCGCGCAGATCGCGCGGGTAATCGTCTGCCAAAAATGCCATCTGCTACCTCTTCATATTAAAAGGGATTTAATGCCTGAAATTTGCCGCTCAACGCTTTGGCTTCCGGAAACCCTAAATCGCCCTGCTTGCTGGTCGACAGGCCTAACGCCACCAGCGACTCAACCATTTTGACCGCCGCGCTGACGCCATCGATCACCGGCACGCGCAGCTCGCGGGTCAGCTCCTGGGCCAGCGTCGCCATCCCGCCGCAGCCCAGCACGATAGCCCCGCAGCCGTCCTCTTTTAGCGCCTGGATACAGCGCGCTCGTACTTTCTCCTGCGCCAGACCGCTGCCGTCCTCCAGCGCCAGCACCGGTAAATCAATGGCGTGCAGGGCGGCGCAGTGGTCATGAAAACCATACTGGTGCAGCAGATGACGCGCGATGATCAGGGTGCGCGGCAGCGTGGTCACGATGGAAAAACGGGTGGCCACCAGCGTCGCCATATGCATCGCCGCTTCGGCAATCCCCACTACCGGCCCCTGCGCCAGCTCGCGCGCCGCCAGCAGCCCGGGGTCGCCAAAACAGGCGATCACGTGCCCGTCTACCCCCTGTTGACGACCGGCTTTGATCTGCTCCAGCACGCCCACGGCGGCGATGGCTTCATCAAAGTGCCCCTCTATCGACGGCACGCCCTCGCGGGGGCAGATCGCCAGAATCTCGGTTCCCGGCGCGGCAGCCGCCCGCGCGGCGGCACCGATGGTTTCCGTCATGGCCAGGCTGGTGTTGGGGTTGATGACTTGTATACAAACAGCGGCCATTACGGCTCCTTATAGCCGGCAAACAGCCGGGCAAAATCGGGCAGGGTCACGCCAGAGCGCTCAAAACAGAGGCTGGCGACAATATGTTCAAAATGGTGGCTTAAGGCGTCGCTCAGGGGCTGGAGCGCCTTGTCACGCAGCAGCTGGACAAGCTGTTCGTGATCGTCGCAGCGGCAGCCCTGACGCCACGGCGATCCCCACGCCGCGATAACCAAGGATGAACGCTGGCTCAGGCGGGTCACCATCTCGGTGAGCACCTGATTGCCGGAGATCGCCTGCAGCTGGATATGAAACTCGGCCGAATAGCGGATCGCCGCCGGGCCGTCATAGCGTTCATGCGCCTGTTGCTCCTGACGGATAATGGCCTCCAGCGCCGCCAGGTGCGGCGGCTGGCAGCGGGTCAGCACATCCGGCAGGTTGGCCACCTCCAGCAGCGCGCGGGTACGGAAGATCGCCTGCGCCTCTTCGACCGTTGGGCTGGCGACCTGTGCACCACGTTTGGGCGTCAGGGCGACCATTTGCACAGTCGCGAGTCGTTGCAGCACTTTTCTGATCCCGGTGCGGCTTACGCCAAACACCTCCGCCAGCGCCTCCTCCGGCAGTTTGCTCCCCGGCGGCAGCTGATGCTCGACGATCGCGGTCATCAGCGCCTGATAGATGGATTCGTCTTTATCCTGCAGTTCTGGCGCGGCCTGCAGACGATGTTGGTTGCTCATTAACCACTCCGACTTTCACTTTTTGATATCGAATCGTATACATAAAATTTAATTCTTGCATACAAAATTAACTGTTTTGGCCTGATTCCTGCAACAGCCTCGGCAATCCATTTAAACGGGTGTTCATTTACAGGAGCAGGTTTCATGCCAAATCAACAAAATACGCATCAGGTTAAGGCCGCTGATCCCCACGCTGGATACAGCCCACGGCTTTGCAATGAGGATCTGGCGCCGACGCGCGACCAGAACTGGAGCTGGTACAACATCTTTTCTTTCTGGATGTCGGACGTGCACAGCATGGGAGGCTACGTGGTGGCGGCGAGCTTCTTTACCCTTGGTCTTGCGAGCTGGCAGGTGCTGCTGTGCCTGCTGGTGGGGATTTGCATCGTTCAGCTGTGCGCCAACCTGGTGGCGAAGCCCAGCCAGATGGCGGGGGTGCCCTACGCGGTCATTTGCCGTCAGGCGTTTGGCGTCTTTGGGGCCAATATTCCGGCGGTGATCCGCGGGCTTATCGCCTTCGCGTGGTACGGCATTCAGACCTATCTCGCCGCCAACGCGCTGATGCTGGTGCTGCTGAAGTTCTGGCCCTCGCTGTCGACGCTCACCGCTTCCAGCTTCCTTGGCCTGTCGCATCTGGGCTGGCTCTGCTTCGCCACCATGTGGCTGCTGCAGGCGATGGTGTTCTGGCACGGGATGAACGCCATCAAGCGCTTTATCGATATCGCCGGCCCGGCGGTCTACGTGGTAATGCTGGCGCTGGCGGGATGGATTGTATACAAGACCGGTTTTGACGGGATCTCCTTTACCCTCGCCAGCAAATCGCTGAGCGCCGGGGAGCAGACCTGGCAGATGATCACCGCCACCGCGCTGGTGGTCTCCTACTTCTCCGGCCCGCTGCTCAACTTTGGCGATTTCTCGCGCTACGGCAAAAGCATGGGTGAGATCCGCCGCGGCAACCGCTGGGGCCTGCCGTTTAACTTCCTGCTGTTCTCCATCGTGACCGTGGTGATTGTCTCCGGCACGCAGTCGCTGTTTGGCCGCATGATCACCGACCCGATTGAGACCGTGAGCCGCGTGGGTAACGACCTGGCGGTCGCCATTGGCCTGCTGACCATGATCACCGCCACCATCGGGATTAATATCGTGGCCAACTTTGTCTCCCCGGCGTTCGATTTCTCTAACTGCTCGCCGCAGAAAATCAGCTTCCGCACCGGCGGGATGATTGCCGCCGTGGGATCGATTTTGCTGACGCCGTGGAACCTGTTTAACTCGCCGGAGCTGATCCACTACACCCTCGACGTGCTGGGGGCGTTTATCGGCCCGCTGTTCGGTATCCTGATCGTGGACTTTTACATCATTAAGCGCGGCAAGGTTTCCGTTAACGACCTGTTCGACGACACGCCAAAAGGCCAGTACTGGTACCGCAACGGCTTTAACCCGAAAGCGATCGCCGCCCTGGTACCCTCCGTCGCGATTGGTCTGGTCATCAGCTTTATTCCGGCCCTGCACGAAGTGGCTAACTTTAGCTGGTTTATCGGCGTCTTCCTGAGTGGCGCGGCCTACCGCTGGATCGCCCGCGACGAGCGCGTCGGCGCCACCGCCGGCTTCAGCGCCCTCGCCCAGAAAGAGTAACCCGGCTTTCCCGCCGCGGCGTCACGTCGCGGCGGCTCTCCGCCTGCGCAAACTGGCATTAATCTTGCTCAATCAACCTATCCTTTCGCTAACCCACAGGGCAGCTATGATGTTTGACTACCATGCCGCGGTTCGCGGCGCATTTTTCGATATCGCCGGGGTTGCCGAGAGCGCCGACGATATCGCCCGCCAGGCGCGCTATCTGGAGGATGGCGTGTTGTTTCTTCGCGCCGGACGCATTCAGGCGCTGCTGCCGTGGCAGGAGGGCGAACGCTTTCTGCACCCGCAGAAGGGCTATCGCGACCTGCGCGGTAAGCTACTGCTGCCGGGGTTTGTCGATGCCCACGTCCACTATCCGCAAACCGAGATGATCGGCGCATTTGGCGAGCAGTTGCTGGAGTGGCTCACCACTTATACCTTTCCGGTGGAGAGCCAGTTTGCCGATGCCGACTACGCCGCGGAGATCGCGCAGTTTTTTGTCAACCAGCTGCTGAGCCACGGCACCACCACCGCACTGGTTTTTTGTACGCTGCATCCGCAATCGGTGGATGCCCTGTTTAACGAAGCGCTGCGCCTGAATATGCGCCTGCTCGCCGGCAAAGTGATGATGGATCGCCACGCGCCGGACTACCTTAGCGAAAGCGCGGAGCAGAGCTACCGGCAAACCCGCGAACTGATTGAACGCTGGCACCGGCGCGGCCGCCTCGGCTATGCCATTACGCCGCGCTTCGCGCCGACCTCAACGCCGGAGCTGCTGGCCGCGGTGCGGCAGCTGCGGGAAGAGTTTCCCGATACCTGGCTGCATACCCATCTGAGCGAAAACCTCAACGAGGTGGCGTGGGTAAAAAGCCTGTGGCCGGAGCATGAGCACTATCTTGACGTCTACCATCACTATCGGCTGACCGGCGAGCGTAGCGTGTTTGCCCACGGCATTCACCTGGCGGACGCCGAGTGGCAGTGCCTGCACGAGACCGGTTCAGCGCTGGCCTTCTGCCCGACGTCAAACCTGTTTCTCGGCAGCGGGCTGTTTCGTTTACCGGCCTGCTGGCAGAACAAAGTGCGCATGGGCATCGGTAGCGATGTTGGCGCGGGCACCACGTTCAGTATGCTGCGCACCCTCGGCGAGGCGTATAAGGTCAGCCAGCTGCAAAGCTATCGCCTGCGCGCCAGCGAAGCCTTCTACCATGCGACCCTTGGCGGCGCGCGCGCGCTGCGCCTTGACGAGAAGATTGGCAATTTCCAGCCCGGCAAAGAGGCCGATTTTGTGGTTATCGACCCGGCGGTCACGCCGCTGCAAAGGTTGCGCAGCGGGCGCTGCAAAGATATCTATGAACAGCTGTTCGTGCTGATGACCCTGGGCGATGAACGTAATATCAGCGAGACGTGGGTAAACGGCGAGCGCGTGTGGGGGGATGCGGCTGCGCAGTAGTCCCTTTCCCGGAGGCGGCTCGTTGTGCCTGTCCGGGCTACCAGACCACAGACAGTGCCGAACTCGTAGCCCGGACAGGCGCGCAGCGCCGCCTCCGGGGAAATTTAGCTGCCGCGATAGGTGGACCAGCCGCCGGGGGCAATTAAAAACGGTAAATGATAGTGCTCGCCAGCCGCTTCGCGGATGACGAAATCAATCTGCGCGCTCAGGTAGAGCGTCTCGCGCCCGCTGGCGGCAAACCACTCGCCGATTTCCGCGCACAACCGGTAACGCCCCGGCGCCAGCGTCCCGGCGCCGAGTTCGCCAATGCGACCGTTATCATCGGTGACGCCGCGGGCAACCAGCGCGCCTTCGCGCTCCAGCGCAATCTTTACGCCCTGCGCCGGTCGGCCGGTGGAAATATCCAGAATATGGGTGCTTAAGGTACTCATTCGCCAATCGCTCCTTCCAGTCTTAATAGGGTGATTTCGCGCAGCTGCGCTAACGCGTCCTCGACTTCTGCGCGCTCGCTGTTTTGCAGGCGACGCGACAGCGCCGCCAGGATTTCATCCCCGCTGCGCCCTTTCGCGCGAATCAAAAAGACCCGGCCAAATCGCGCTTCGTAGCGGGCGTTGCCCTCTTTCAGCGCCTGCGCCAGCGCAGCATCGCGGTCATCAACGCTTCCCTGTTCCTGACGCGAGAGCGCCGCGTGCGCCTGAGACCCGGCGGACTTTTCGCCGATACGCGGATGGGCGCTTAGCGCCTCGGTCAGCTCCGCTTCGCCCCACGCCGCCATCAGCCGCCGGGCGGCGCTGAGTAAATCAGCGCGGCTGCGCCAGGGCCGGCCGGCGGCCAGCGCCGCCGCCCAGCCGGAGATGGCCACGCAGGGTTCCAGCACGGCGACGGCATGTTCGCCGCTCAGCTGATTAAAGTGATTCAGCGCGATCATCGGTGCTCCTTGTGGCCGCCGCCGCGGCCGGTTTCTCTTCCGGAATAATCAGATTCAGGACAATCGCCACCAGCCCGCCGCTGGTCGCCGCGGAACCGAACAGGTTACCCACGATCGGCGGGAAGTGGGTCAGAAACGCCGGAACCGCTTCAATGCCGAGACCAAAACCGAAGGCCAGGCCAACGATCAGCATATCGCGACGGGTTAGCGGTTTCTGGGTGATAATGCGGATCCCCGCCGCCACAACGCAGCCAAACATCACCATCGTCGCGCCGCCCAGCACCGGCGCCGGGATCTGGCGCAGTATCTCGCCGAACGGCGGAAACAGGCCCAGCAGAATCAAAATCACCCCGATGTAGCGGCCAACGTAGCGGCTGGCGACGCCGGTCATCTGAATCACGCCGTTGTTTTGCGCAAAGGTGGTATTCGGGAACGCGCACAGCATCGCCGCCACCATGCAGCTTATGCCATCGGCAAGAATGCCGCCTTTCAGCCGCGAACGAAAGGCCTCGTCATCTATCGACTGCTGAGAGATCAGGCAATTGGCCGTCAGATCGCCTACCGCCTCAAGAATGCAGACCAGCGACACCAGCGCAATCGGCAGAAAAATCGCGCTGTTAAACTGAAAACCAAACGGGAACAGCTGCGGTAAGCGGAACCAGACATCGCCGACGCCTTTAAGCTGGAACGATCCGCTCAGCGCCGCCGCCGCGCAGCCGACGGCAATCCCCACCACCACCGAAGAGAGACGCAGCCAGCGGTTTTTCGCACAGCTCAGCAGGACGATGGTCCCCAGCGTGCCCGCGCCGAGGGCGATATTGCTCATGCTGGCAAACGCTTTAGCCTGCTCGCCGCCGCACCAGTTAATGACGCTGACTTTAATCAGGCTAATGCCGATCAGCGCAATCACGCTGCCGGTAATCACCGGAGTAAAAATGCGCTTCAGCGGTTCAATAAAGCGGCTAACGAGACAGGGCACCAGCGCGGCAACAACGTTGACGCCAAACAGCATGGCCATAATATCCTGCGGCGTGCCGCCCTGCCCTTTTACCCACATACCGCCGGCAATGGCGACGCCGAGGAACGCAAAGCTGGTCCCCTGCATACAGATCATGCCCGCGCCGATCCCCCACAGGCGGTTGGATTGCAGGAAGGTCCCGATGCCGGAAGCCAGCAGGGACATGCTGATCAAATAGGGCAGCCACTCCCCCAGCCCCAGCGCCGCGCCGATAATCAGCGGCGGCGTAATAATGCCTACCAGCCCGGCGAGTACGTGCTGTAAGGCGCTAAAAAAAGCCGGGAGCGGCGGGATCCGCTGCTCAAGGCCGTACAGTAAGCCGCCGTTTTTTTCATCTGACATGGTCGTTTCATCCCGTTGCGAATAAGCGTGCGGGAACGGGTGCACAAAACAGGCCAAATTCGCTCACATTTGCGCAACATTTAATTTTATTCCGTTTTTTCAAGCAGATAACCCATCATTTTTGCCAGGTCCCTGGCGTCTGACCTCGGCGCGACAATGAAACATTAGATTCTCAATTACAAATTTAGAAATTATTGATTCATAAAAAGGCAATAAAACCCGCTCTGCGCACCAGCGTTGTGCAACCGCACGGTCGCGGGGAGCCAGAATCGGCGAAATCAGCGCCTGCGCCAAAGTGGTACGCAAATTGCTCAAGCCAATAACGACGTATGTAAAGGAGAAGCAAATGAAAGCATTAGTTATCGGCGGCGGAATCGGCGGCCTGAGCGCGGCGGTGGCATTAAAAAATGCCGGTATCCACTGCGAAGTCTTTGAAGCGGTGAAAGAAATCAAGCCGGTGGGCGCGGCCATCTCCATCTGGCCTAACGGCGTTAAGTGCATGAAGCATTTAGGCATGGGGGATATTATCGAGAGTTACGGCGGCCCCATGTATTTTCTGGCTTACAAGGATTATCTGCGCGGGGAGACTCTGACGCAGTTCAGCCTCGCGCCGCTGGTGGCGCGCACCGGTGGCCGTCCCTGTCCGGTTTCCCGCGCCGAGCTGCAGCGCGAGATGCTCAACTTCTGGGGGCGCGACGCCGTGCAGTTTGGTAAACGCGTCACCCGCTGCGAAGAAAACGCCGACGGGGTTCGCGTCTGGTTTACCGACGGGTCGATGGCTGAAGGCGATTTTCTGATTGCCGCCGACGGTAGCCATTCGGCGCTGCGCCCGTACGTGCTCGGCTATACCCCTGAGCGCCGCTACGCGGGCTACGTTAACTGGAACGGTCTGGTGGAAATTGATGAGGCGATTGCGCCGGGCAACCAGTGGACCACCTTCGTTGGCGAGGGGAAACGGGTGTCGCTGATGCCGGTCTCCGATGGACGGTTTTACTTTTTCTTTGATGTTCCGCTCCCGGCGGGGCTGGCCGAGGATCGCAGCACCCTGCGCGCGGATCTCAGCCGCTACTTCAGCGGCTGGTCGCCGCAGGTGCAGAAGCTGATCGCCGCCCTCGACCCGCAGACCACCAACCGCATTGAAATCCATGATATCGAGCCGTTTGAACGGCTGGTTCGCGGCAAGGTGGCGCTGCTGGGCGATGCCGGGCACAGCACCACGCCGGATATCGGCCAGGGCGGCTGCGCGGCGCTGGAGGATGCGGTGGTGCTGGGGGATCTGTTCCGCCAGAGCCGGGATATCACCGAGGTATTGCGCCAGTACGAAGCGCAGCGCTGCGACCGGGTCCGCGACCTGGTGCTGAAGGCGCGTAAACGCTGCGATGTGACCCACGGTAAAGATATGGCGCTGACGGAAGCCTGGTATCAGGAGCTGAAATCCGAAACCGGGGAGCGGATTATCAACGGTCTGTGCGAAACCATTCAGGGCGGCCCGCTGGGGTAAAGATGCTGGCATCAGCCCCCTTCCCGGCTCGCGGCGTAAACGCCTTAGCCGGGCTACCGGATCGCAGATGCCGGGGAACCTGTAGCCCGGTCAGCTCGTAGCCCGGCTAAGCGCAGCGCGAGCCGGGAAGAAGCCACGCC
>NZ_JBEAIG010000066.1:0-34734 GCF_040064575.1 Klebsiella sp. CN_Kp106
CTGGCGTTGAAATGTTCCGCAAACTGCTGGACGAAGGCCGTGCTGGTGAGAACGTCGGTGTTCTGCTGCGTGGTATCAAGCGTGAAGAAATCGAACGTGGTCAGGTACTGGCTAAGCCGGGTTCTATCAAGCCGCACACCAAGTTCGAATCTGAAGTGTACATTCTGTCCAAAGACGAAGGCGGCCGTCATACTCCGTTCTTCAAAGGCTACCGTCCGCAGTTCTACTTCCGTACAACTGACGTGACTGGCACCATCGAACTGCCGGAAGGCGTAGAGATGGTAATGCCGGGCGACAACATCAAAATGGTTGTTACCCTGATCCACCCGATCGCGATGGACGACGGTCTGCGTTTCGCAATCCGTGAAGGTGGCCGTACCGTTGGCGCGGGCGTGGTTGCTAAAGTTCTCGGCTAATTGCTGATAACATTTGACGCAATGCGCAATAAAAGGGCATCATTTGATGCCCTTTTTGCACGCTTTCACACCAGAACCTGGCTCATCAGTGATTTTTTGGGTCATAATCATTGCTGAGACAGGCTCTGAAGAGGGCGTTAAGTCCGAAACGCAGCAGAGCATTTCGGTTTGGTCGCCTCGCATTTCATGCGGGGTGAAGTTATTTGTCTGAATTCTTGTGACAGGTTGGTTTATGAGTGCGAATACCGAAGCTCAAGGGAGCGGGCGCGGCCTCGAAGCGATGAAGTGGACAATCGTAGTCGTGCTGCTGGTTGTGGCCATCGTCGGCAACTTCCTTTATCGTGACATTATGCTGGCAGTGCGTGCGCTGGCTGTAGTGATTCTGATCGCTGCAGCGGGCGGTGTCGCGCTGTTAACGACAAAAGGTAAGGCGACAGTCGCCTTCGCTCGTGAAGCGAGAACCGAAGTCCGCAAGGTGATCTGGCCGACTCGCCAGGAAACGTTGCATACCACGCTGATTGTTGCCGCAGTGACTGCCGTAATGTCACTGATCCTGTGGGGACTGGATGGTATTCTGGTTCGCCTGGTATCCTTTATCACTGGCCTGAGGTTCTGAGATGTCTGAAGCTCCTAAAAAACGCTGGTACGTCGTTCAGGCGTTTTCCGGTTTTGAAGGTCGCGTAGCTACCTCGTTGCGTGAACATATCAAATTACACAATATGGAAGAGTTGTTTGGCGAAGTCATGGTACCGACCGAAGAAGTGGTCGAAATCCGCGGCGGCCAGCGTCGTAAAAGCGAACGCAAATTCTTCCCGGGCTACGTGCTGGTCCAGATGGTGATGAACGACGCGAGCTGGCACCTGGTGCGCAGCGTACCGCGTGTGATGGGTTTCATCGGCGGTACATCTGACCGTCCGGCACCGATCAGCGACAAAGAAGTCGACGCGATCATGAACCGTCTGCAGCAGGTTGGCGATAAGCCGCGGCCGAAAACGCTGTTTGAGCCGGGTGAAATGGTTCGCGTTAGCGACGGTCCATTTGCCGACTTTAACGGTGTGGTTGAAGAAGTGGACTACGAGAAGTCTCGTCTGAAAGTGTCCGTTTCTATCTTCGGTCGTGCGACGCCGGTTGAGCTGGACTTCGCTCAGGTAGAAAAAGCCTAACAGCCGATCAAAAAAGCAACGTTTTAATCGTTGCATGAGGCGCGGAATTGACATACAATTTCGCGCCTTTTGTTTTTATGGGTCTGATTCCCATAAAGCGATATTTATCACGGGGAGCCTTTTTAGGCGCTACACCCAAACGAGGAAATTTACATGGCTAAGAAAGTACAAGCCTATGTCAAGCTGCAGGTTGCAGCTGGTATGGCAAACCCGAGTCCGCCGGTTGGTCCAGCACTGGGTCAGCAGGGTGTGAACATCATGGAATTCTGCAAAGCGTTCAACGCAAAAACTGAATCCCTGGAAAAAGGTCTGCCGATCCCGGTTGTTATTACCGTTTACGCTGACCGTTCTTTCACCTTCGTTACCAAAACTCCGCCGGCAGCAGTTCTGCTGAAAAAAGCGGCTGGTATCAAGTCTGGTTCCGGTAAACCGAACAAAGACAAAGTAGGTAAAATTTCCCGCGCTCAGCTGCAGGAAATCGCGCAGACCAAAGCTGCCGACATGACTGGTTCCGACATTGAAGCGATGACTCGCTCCATTGAAGGTACTGCACGTTCCATGGGCCTGGTAGTGGAGGACTAAGAAATGGCTAAACTGACCAAGCGCATGTCCGTGATTCGTGACAAAGTTGATGCGACCAAACAGTACGACATCAACGAAGCCATCTCTCTGCTGAAAGAACTGGCTACTGCTAAGTTCGTTGAAAGCGTTGATGTTGCCGTTAACCTCGGCATCGACGCGCGTAAATCTGACCAGAACGTCCGCGGCGCGACCGTACTGCCGCACGGTACTGGCCGTTCAGTTCGCGTAGCCGTATTTGCCCAGGGCCCGAACGCTGAAGCAGCTAAAGCTGCTGGCGCAGAGCTGGTAGGTATGGAAGATCTGGCTGACCAGATCAAAAAAGGCGAAATGAACTTTGACGTTGTTATTGCTTCCCCGGATGCAATGCGCGTTGTTGGCCAGCTGGGCCAGGTTCTGGGTCCGCGCGGCCTGATGCCAAACCCGAAAGTGGGTACCGTAACGCCGAACGTTGCTGAAGCGGTTAAGAACGCTAAAGCAGGTCAGGTTCGTTACCGTAACGACAAAAACGGCATCATCCACACCACCATCGGTAAAGTGGATTTTGACGCTGATAAACTGAAAGAAAACCTGGAAGCTCTGCTGGTTGCGCTGAAAAAAGCAAAACCGACTCAAGCTAAAGGCGTGTACATCAAGAAAATCAGCATCTCCACCACCATGGGTGCTGGCGTTGCCGTTGATCAGGCTGGTCTGAGCGCTTCTGCGAACTAAGATTAGCTTTACGTGGGCGGTGAATTTGTCTACAATCTTACCCCCACGTATTCTGCTTATAGCAGACGTATAGCCGAGATATTCAGGCTGTGGCAAGGCGACAAATGAGTGAATCGCCTGGAGCATAGTTAACTATGTGACTGGTGTGAACGAAGGTAGTCAATGCCGCCACAGATTGAATAGCGACGGATAGACAAGATTTGTTCGTTGGAGCCTGGCCTATCCAGGCCTCCGTCGAAGACCGCAGGTGTTTCGCAAGAGACTTAATGCCCTGCGTAGACGGTGACAGAACGCTAAGATTATTTTTGGATACTCTGGCTTGTTTCTGCTCACCGTATTAAGACGCTCTTCTCTTTGAGTCGAGTGAAGTGAGTTCCGGAGCATGAGCTCTGGCAAACATCCAGGAGCAAAGCTAATGGCTTTAAATCTTCAAGACAAACAAGCGATTGTTGCTGAAGTCAGCGAAGTAGCCAAAGGCGCGCTGTCTGCAGTAGTTGCGGATTCCCGTGGCGTGACTGTAGACAAAATGACTGAACTGCGTAAAGCAGGTCGTGAAGCTGGCGTATACATGCGTGTTGTTCGTAACACCCTGCTGCGCCGCGTCGTTGAAGGTACTCCTTTCGAGTGCCTGAAAGACACGTTTGTTGGTCCGACCCTGATTGCATACTCTATGGAACACCCGGGCGCTGCCGCTCGTCTGTTCAAAGAGTTCGCGAAAGCGAATGCAAAATTTGAGGTCAAAGCCGCAGCCTTTGAAGGTGAGCTGATCCCGGCGTCGCAAATCGACCGCCTGGCAACTCTGCCGACCTACGAAGAAGCAATTGCACGCCTGATGGCAACCATGAAAGAAGCTTCGGCTGGCAAACTGGTTCGCACTCTGGCTGCTGTACGCGATGCGAAAGAAGCTGCTTAATCGCAGTTGTCTTTGTGAAGCATTCGCTTACGTATAAACTTATTCTGATATTCAGGAACAATTTAAATGTCTATCACTAAAGATCAAATCATTGAAGCAGTATCCGCTATGTCCGTAATGGACGTTGTTGAGCTGATCTCTGCAATGGAAGAAAAATTCGGTGTTTCCGCTGCTGCTGCTGTAGCTGTAGCTGCTGGCCCGGTTGAAGCTGCTGAAGAAAAAACTGAATTCGACGTAATTCTGAAAGGTATCGGCGCTAACAAAGTTGCCGTTATCAAAGCAGTACGTGGCGCAACTGGCCTGGGTCTGAAAGAAGCTAAAGACCTGGTAGAATCTGCTCCGGCCGCTCTGAAAGAAGGCGTGAGCAAAGATGACGCTGAAGCACTGAAAAAATCTCTGGAAGAAGCTGGCGCTGAAGTTGAAGTTAAATAAGCCAACCTTTCCGGTTGCAGCCTGAGAAATCAGGCTGATGGCTGGTGACTTTTTAGTCACCAGCCTTTTTGCGCTGTAAGGCGCCAGTAGAATTTCACACTGTTTGACTACTGGTTGTCCTGACAATGCTTGTTTCTATAGACGACTTAATATACTGCGACAGGTTAGGGCTCCTGAGCTGTGTAAATCGCAATGAAATGGTTTAAGCGTGATAGAAACAGGTATTGCGGAAAGTGTTCCATTTTCCGGTCAACAAAATAGTGTTGCATAAAAAACTGCCTTATGTGGGCAGATGGGTCGACTTGTCAGCGAGCTGAGGAACCCTATGGTTTACTCCTATACCGAGAAAAAACGTATTCGTAAGGATTTTGGTAAACGTCCGCAGGTTCTGGACATACCTTATCTCCTTTCTATCCAGCTTGACTCGTTTCAGAAGTTCATCGAGCAAGATCCTGAAGGGCAGTATGGTCTGGAAGCAGCTTTCCGTTCCGTATTCCCGATCAAAAGCTACAGCGGTAACTCTGAGCTGCAGTACGTCAGCTACCGTCTGGGCGAACCGGTTTTTGACGTTAAAGAATGTCAGATCCGTGGCGTGACCTACTCGGCACCGCTGCGCGTCAAACTGCGTCTGGTGATCTACGAGCGCGAAGCGCCGGAAGGCACCGTTAAAGACATTAAAGAGCAAGAAGTCTACATGGGCGAAATTCCGCTCATGACCGACAACGGTACCTTCGTTATCAACGGTACCGAGCGCGTTATCGTTTCTCAGCTGCACCGTAGCCCGGGCGTCTTCTTTGACAGTGACAAAGGTAAGACCCACTCTTCCGGTAAGGTCCTGTATAACGCACGTATCATTCCTTACCGTGGCTCCTGGCTGGACTTCGAGTTCGACCCGAAAGACAACCTGTTTGTCCGTATCGACCGTCGTCGTAAGCTGCCGGCTACCATCATCCTGCGCGCGCTGAATTACACCACTGAGCAGATCCTTGACCTGTTCTTCGAGAAAGTGGTCTTTGAAATTCGCGATAACAAGCTGCAGATGGAACTGGTACCGGAGCGTCTGCGCGGCGAAACGGCCTCCTTCGACATCGAAGCGAACGGCAAAGTGTACGTTGAGAAAGGGCGTCGCATCACCGCACGTCACATTCGCCAGCTGGAAAAAGACGATATCAAACATATCGAAGTTCCGGTTGAGTACATCGCTGGCAAAGTTGCCTCTAAAGACTATGTTGACGAATCTACTGGCGAGCTGATCTGCCCGGCGAACATGGAGCTGAGCCTGGATCTGCTGGCCAAGCTGAGCCAGTCTGGCCATAAGCGTATCGAAACGCTGTTCACCAACGATCTGGATCACGGTCCGTACATCTCTGAGACTGTACGCGTCGACCCGACCAACGACCGTCTGAGCGCGCTGGTAGAAATCTACCGCATGATGCGCCCTGGTGAGCCGCCGACTCGTGAAGCGGCTGAAAGCCTGTTCGAGAACCTGTTCTTCTCCGAAGACCGCTACGATCTGTCCGCGGTAGGTCGTATGAAGTTCAACCGTTCTCTGCTGCGCGACGAAATCGAAGGTTCCGGTATCCTGAGCAAAGAAGACATCATCGAAGTGATGAAGAAGCTCATCGATATCCGTAACGGTAAAGGCGAAGTCGATGATATCGACCACCTCGGCAACCGTCGTATCCGTTCCGTTGGCGAAATGGCGGAAAACCAGTTCCGCGTTGGCCTGGTCCGCGTAGAGCGTGCGGTGAAAGAGCGTCTGTCTCTGGGCGATCTGGATACCCTGATGCCTCAGGATATGATCAACGCCAAGCCGATTTCTGCGGCAGTGAAAGAGTTCTTTGGCTCCAGCCAGCTGTCTCAGTTTATGGACCAGAACAACCCGCTGTCTGAGATTACGCACAAACGTCGTATCTCTGCACTCGGCCCGGGCGGTCTGACCCGTGAACGCGCAGGCTTTGAAGTTCGAGACGTACACCCGACCCACTACGGTCGCGTATGTCCAATCGAAACGCCTGAAGGTCCGAACATCGGTCTGATCAACTCCCTGTCCGTGTACGCACAGACGAACGAATACGGTTTCCTCGAGACCCCGTACCGTAAAGTGACTGACGGTGTTGTAACCGACGAAATTCATTACCTGTCTGCTATCGAAGAAGGCAACTACGTTATTGCTCAGGCGAACTCCAACCTGGATGACGAAGGCCACTTTGTAGAAGATCTGGTTACCTGCCGTAGTAAAGGCGAATCCAGCTTGTTCAGCCGCGACCAGGTTGACTACATGGACGTATCCACCCAGCAGGTGGTATCCGTCGGTGCGTCCCTGATCCCGTTCCTGGAACACGATGACGCCAACCGTGCATTGATGGGTGCGAACATGCAACGTCAGGCCGTTCCGACTCTGCGCGCTGATAAGCCGCTGGTTGGTACCGGTATGGAACGTGCTGTTGCCGTTGACTCCGGTGTAACTGCGGTCGCTAAACGTGGCGGTACCGTTCAGTACGTGGATGCTTCCCGTATCGTTATCAAAGTTAACGAAGACGAGATGTACCCGGGCGAAGCCGGTATCGACATCTATAACCTGACCAAGTACACCCGTTCTAACCAGAACACCTGCATCAACCAGATGCCGTGTGTCTCTCTGGGTGAGCCGATTGAGCGCGGTGACGTGCTGGCTGACGGCCCGTCTACCGACCTCGGTGAACTGGCGCTCGGTCAGAACATGCGCGTCGCGTTCATGCCGTGGAACGGTTACAACTTCGAAGACTCCATCCTCGTTTCCGAGCGCGTTGTCCAGGAAGACCGTTTTACCACCATCCACATTCAGGAACTGGCGTGCGTGTCTCGTGACACCAAGCTGGGGCCGGAAGAGATCACCGCCGACATCCCGAACGTGGGTGAAGCTGCGCTCTCTAAACTGGATGAATCCGGTATCGTTTATATCGGCGCGGAAGTGACCGGTGGCGATATTCTGGTTGGTAAGGTAACGCCGAAAGGTGAAACCCAGCTGACGCCGGAAGAGAAACTGCTGCGTGCGATCTTCGGTGAGAAAGCGTCTGACGTTAAAGACTCTTCCCTGCGCGTACCAAACGGTGTCTCCGGTACCATTATCGACGTTCAGGTCTTTACCCGCGACGGCGTAGAAAAAGACAAACGCGCGCTGGAAATCGAAGAGATGCAGCTCAAACAGGCGAAGAAAGACCTGTCTGAAGAACTGCAGATCCTCGAAGCTGGCCTGTTTGGTCGTATCTACGCGGTGCTGGTCTCCGGCGGTATCGAAGCTGAGAAGCTCGATAAGCTGCCGCGCGATCGCTGGCTGGAACTGGGCCTGACCGACGAAGAGAAACAGAATCAGCTGGAACAGCTGGCTGAGCAGTACGACGAACTGAAACACGAGTTCGAGAAAAAACTCGAAGCGAAACGCCGCAAAATCACTCAGGGCGACGATCTGGCACCGGGCGTGCTGAAGATTGTCAAAGTGTATCTGGCCGTTAAACGTCAGATTCAGCCTGGTGACAAAATGGCAGGCCGTCACGGTAACAAGGGTGTTATCTCTAAGATCAACCCGATCGAAGATATGCCTTACGATGAAAACGGCACGCCGGTTGACATCGTACTGAACCCGCTGGGCGTACCGTCTCGTATGAACATCGGTCAGATCCTGGAAACTCACCTGGGTATGGCTGCGAAAGGTATTGGCGAGAAAATCAACGCCATGCTGAAACAGCAGCAGGAAGTCGCCAAACTGCGCGAATTCATCCAGCGTGCCTACGATCTGGGCACCGACGTGCGTCAGAAGGTTGATCTGAATACCTTCACTGACGAAGAAGTTATGCGTCTCGCTGAAAACCTGAAAAAAGGTATGCCGATCGCAACGCCGGTCTTCGACGGTGCGAAAGAGTCTGAAATCAAGGAACTGTTACAGCTTGGTGGCCTGCCGACTTCCGGCCAGATCACCCTGTTCGACGGTCGTACCGGTGAGCAATTCGAGCGCCAGGTTACCGTTGGCTACATGTACATGCTGAAACTGAACCACCTGGTTGATGACAAGATGCATGCGCGTTCTACCGGTTCTTACAGCCTGGTTACTCAGCAGCCGCTGGGTGGTAAGGCGCAGTTCGGTGGTCAGCGCTTCGGGGAGATGGAAGTGTGGGCGCTGGAAGCATATGGCGCAGCATACACCCTGCAGGAAATGCTCACCGTTAAGTCTGATGACGTGAACGGCCGTACTAAGATGTATAAGAACATCGTGGACGGCAACCATCAGATGGAACCGGGCATGCCGGAATCCTTCAACGTACTGTTGAAAGAGATTCGCTCGCTGGGCATCAACATCGAACTGGAAGACGAGTAACTCTCGCTCAAACAGGTCACTGGTGCCGGGGTAAGACCCGGCGCCAGATTGTGCTAACTCCGACGGGAGCAAATCCGTGAAAGACTTATTAAAGTTTCTGAAAGCGCAAACTAAAACCGAAGAGTTTGATGCGATCAAAATTGCTCTGGCATCGCCAGACATGATCCGTTCATGGTCTTTTGGTGAAGTTAAAAAGCCGGAAACCATTAACTACCGTACGTTCAAACCTGAGCGTGACGGCCTTTTCTGTGCGCGTATTTTCGGGCCAGTAAAAGACTACGAGTGCCTGTGCGGTAAGTACAAGCGCCTGAAACACCGCGGTGTGATCTGTGAGAAGTGCGGCGTTGAAGTGACCCAGACTAAAGTGCGCCGTGAGCGTATGGGCCACATCGAGCTGGCGTCTCCGACCGCCCACATCTGGTTCCTGAAGTCTCTGCCGTCCCGTATCGGCCTGCTGCTCGATATGCCGCTGCGCGATATCGAACGCGTGCTGTACTTCGAATCCTATGTGGTTATCGAAGGCGGTATGACCAACCTGGAACGCCAGCAGATCCTGACTGAAGAACAGTATCTGGATGCGCTGGAAGAGTTCGGTGACGAATTTGACGCGAAGATGGGTGCGGAAGCTATCCAGGCCCTGCTGAAGAGCATGGATCTGGAGCAAGAGTGCGAAACTCTGCGCGAAGAGCTGAACGAAACCAACTCCGAAACCAAGCGTAAGAAGCTGACCAAGCGTATCAAACTGCTGGAAGCGTTCGTACAGTCTGGCAACAAGCCGGAGTGGATGATCCTGACCGTTCTGCCGGTTCTGCCGCCAGATCTGCGTCCGCTGGTTCCGCTGGATGGCGGTCGTTTCGCGACTTCTGACCTGAACGATCTGTATCGTCGCGTCATTAACCGTAACAACCGTCTGAAACGTCTGCTGGATCTGGCTGCGCCGGACATCATCGTACGCAACGAAAAACGTATGCTGCAGGAAGCGGTCGACGCCCTGCTGGATAACGGTCGTCGCGGTCGTGCGATCACCGGTTCTAACAAACGTCCTCTGAAATCTTTGGCCGATATGATCAAAGGTAAGCAGGGTCGTTTCCGTCAGAACCTGCTCGGTAAGCGCGTTGACTACTCCGGTCGTTCTGTAATCACCGTAGGTCCATACCTGCGTCTGCATCAGTGCGGTCTGCCGAAGAAAATGGCGCTGGAGCTGTTCAAACCGTTCATCTACGGCAAGCTGGAACTGCGTGGCCTCGCCACCACCATCAAAGCCGCTAAGAAAATGGTTGAGCGTGAAGAAGCTGTCGTTTGGGATATCCTGGACGAAGTGATCCGCGAACACCCGGTACTGCTGAACCGTGCACCAACCCTGCACCGTCTGGGTATCCAGGCATTTGAGCCGGTACTGATCGAAGGTAAAGCTATTCAGCTGCACCCGCTGGTTTGTGCGGCATACAACGCCGACTTCGATGGTGACCAGATGGCTGTTCACGTACCGCTGACGCTGGAAGCCCAGCTCGAAGCGCGTGCGCTGATGATGTCTACCAACAACATCCTGTCTCCGGCGAACGGCGAACCAATCATCGTTCCGTCTCAGGACGTTGTACTGGGTCTGTACTACATGACCCGTGACTGTGTTAACGCCAAAGGCGAAGGCATGGTGCTGACTGGCCCGAAAGAAGCTGAGCGTATTTATCGCGCTGGCCTGGCCTCTCTGCATGCGCGCGTTAAAGTGCGTATCACCGAATACGAAAAAGATGAAAACGGCGAGTTCGTTGCGAAAACCAGCCTGAAAGATACGACCGTTGGTCGTGCCATTCTGTGGATGATCGTACCGAAAGGTCTGCCTTTCTCCATCGTCAACCAGGCGCTGGGCAAGAAAGCCATCTCTAAGATGCTGAACACCTGCTACCGTATTCTGGGCCTGAAACCGACCGTTATTTTTGCGGACCAGACGATGTACACCGGCTTTGCTTATGCAGCGCGCTCAGGTGCATCCGTTGGTATCGATGACATGGTCATCCCGGAGAAAAAATACGAGATCATCAGCGAAGCGGAAGCGGAAGTTGCTGAGATTCAGGAGCAGTTCCAGTCGGGTCTGGTTACCGCTGGCGAACGCTACAACAAAGTTATCGATATCTGGGCCGCGGCGAACGATCGTGTATCCAAAGCGATGATGGACAACCTGCAAACTGAAACCGTTATTAACCGTAACGGCGAAGAAGAGCAGCAGGTCTCCTTCAACAGCATTTACATGATGGCCGACTCCGGTGCGCGTGGTTCTGCTGCACAGATTCGTCAGCTTGCCGGTATGCGTGGTCTGATGGCGAAGCCGGATGGCTCCATCATCGAAACGCCAATCACCGCGAACTTCCGTGAAGGTCTGAACGTACTCCAGTACTTCATCTCCACGCACGGTGCGCGTAAAGGTCTGGCGGATACCGCACTGAAAACGGCGAACTCCGGTTACCTGACTCGTCGTCTGGTTGACGTTGCGCAGGACCTGGTCGTGACTGAAGACGACTGTGGCACCCTGGAAGGCATCACCATGACCCCGGTTATCGAGGGTGGCGATGTTAAAGAGCCGCTGCGCGATCGCGTACTGGGTCGTGTGACCGCTGAAGACGTTCTGAAGCCGGGTACGGCGGACATTCTGGTTCCACGCAACACGCTGCTGCACGAGCACTGGTGCGATCTGCTGGAAGAGAACTCCGTTGACTCCGTCAAAGTGCGTTCCGTTGTATCCTGTGACACCGACTTTGGTGTATGTGCGCACTGCTACGGTCGTGACCTGGCGCGTGGCCACATCATCAACAAAGGTGAGGCTATCGGCGTTATCGCGGCACAGTCCATCGGTGAGCCGGGTACACAGCTGACGATGCGTACGTTCCACATCGGTGGTGCGGCATCTCGTGCGGCTGCTGAGTCCAGCATCCAGGTGAAAAACAAAGGTAGCATCCGTCTGAGCAATGCGAAGTCGGTTGTGAACTCCAGCGGTAAGCTGGTTATTACTTCCCGTAATACCGAGCTGAAGCTGATCGACGAATTCGGTCGTACCAAAGAGAGCTATAAAGTGCCTTACGGCTCTGTTATGGCGAAAGGTGATGGCGAGCAGGTTGCCGGCGGTGAAACCGTAGCAAACTGGGATCCGCACACCATGCCGGTTATCACCGAAGTGAGTGGTTTTGTCCGCTTCACTGACATGATTGACGGCCAGACCATTACTCGTCAGACCGACGAGCTGACCGGTCTGTCTTCTCTGGTGGTTCTGGATTCTGCAGAGCGTACCACTGGCGGTAAAGATCTGCGTCCGGCGCTGAAAATCGTTGATGCTCAGGGCAATGACGTTCTGATCCCTGGCACCGATATGCCTGCGCAGTACTTCCTGCCGGGTAAAGCGATTGTTCAGCTGGAAGATGGCGTCCAGATCAGTTCTGGTGACACCCTGGCACGTGTACCGCAGGAATCCGGCGGTACCAAGGACATCACCGGTGGTCTGCCGCGCGTTGCCGACCTGTTCGAAGCGCGTCGTCCGAAAGAGCCGGCAATCCTGGCTGAAATCAGCGGCATCATTTCCTTCGGTAAAGAAACCAAAGGGAAACGTCGTCTGGTTATCACCCCGGTAGACGGTAGCGATCCGTACGAAGAGATGATTCCTAAGTGGCGTCAGCTCAACGTGTTCGAAGGTGAACGCGTAGAACGTGGTGACGTGGTTTCCGACGGTCCGGAAGCGCCGCACGACATTCTGCGTCTGCGTGGCGTGCATGCTGTGACTCGTTACATCGTTAACGAAGTTCAGGACGTATACCGTCTGCAGGGCGTTAAGATTAACGATAAGCACATCGAAGTTATCGTTCGTCAGATGCTGCGTAAAGCGACCATCGAAAGCGCCGGTAGCTCCGACTTCCTGGAAGGCGAACAGGTTGAATACTCTCGCGTTAAGATTGCTAACCGCGATCTGGAAGTGAACGGCAAAGTGGGTGCAACATTCTCCCGCGATCTGCTGGGTATCACCAAAGCGTCCCTGGCAACCGAATCGTTCATCTCTGCCGCATCGTTCCAGGAGACCACGCGTGTCCTG
Source organism: Klebsiella sp. CN_Kp106 (assembly GCF_040064575.1). NCBI lineage: Bacteria > Pseudomonadati > Pseudomonadota > Gammaproteobacteria > Enterobacterales > Enterobacteriaceae > Klebsiella > Klebsiella sp. CN_Kp106. The sequence continues at coordinate 12,641 of NZ_JBEAIG010000066.1, forward strand.
ACCGAAGCAGCCGTTGCGGGTAAACGCGACGAACTGCGTGGCCTGAAAGAGAACGTTATCGTGGGTCGTCTGATCCCGGCCGGTACCGGTTATGCGTACCACCAGGATCGTATGCGCCGTCGCGCAGCGGGCGAACTGCCAGCAGCGCCGCAGGTCAGCGTGGAAGAAGCTTCTGCTAACCTGGCAGAACTGCTGAACGCGGGTCTGGGCGGTTCTGACAACGATTAATCGTTGATTCGCTAAACGCTCAAAAAGCCAGTCAGGTCACCTGACTGGCTTTTTTATTGCCTGCCAGTTTATTCCGTCTACTTTTTTATTACATTTTATTGATGTAATAGCTGCAATTAATTAGCAAATATAAACCACTCCTATAATGATTTATTTCCATGACTGTTTTTCATCTTCAATGAAAGGGTGAAAATTCTACGCGTGTCAAAAAATAAGCACCGCAAACGCTATATAGTCAAAAAACTAAAATAATCATGTGATTACTTTCCCGGTTCTTTTCGGTTTACCGCAGCCGAGGGGATTGTTACGCCTGTTAAAAGGCGATGGAGGAGGTGAGCTAATAAAAACAAAGCGGAGAATATTGTCGTTATTTAATGGATAGCTTCTGGGGGATGTATGGAATTTGCTATACAACTTATCATTATCTTAATTTGTTTGTTCTATGGTGCGAGAAAGGGCGGCATTGCGCTCGGTCTTTTAGGCGGCATTGGGCTAGTTATCCTGGTCTTTGTTTTTCACCTGAAGCCTGGAAAACCGCCCGTCGATGTCATGCTGGTCATTATCGCCGTCGTGGCGGCATCGGCGACGCTGCAGGCTTCCGGTGGTTTAGACGTGATGCTGCAGATTGCCGAGAAACTCCTGCGGCGAAACCCGAAATATGTCTCGATCGTCGCGCCATTCGTCACCTGTACGCTGACGATTCTTTGCGGCACGGGGCACGTGGTATATACCATTCTGCCGATTATTTATGATGTCGCCATCAAAAATAACATCCGTCCGGAGCGACCCATGGCCGCCAGCTCGATCGGCGCACAGATGGGGATTATCGCCAGCCCGGTTTCCGTGGCGGTTGTCTCGCTGGTGGCAATGCTTGGCAACTTTACCTTTAACGGCAAGCACCTTGAATTTCTCGACCTGCTGGCGATAACCATTCCGTCCACGCTGCTGGGGATTCTGGCCATTGGTATCTTCAGCTGGTTTCGCGGCAAAGACCTCGATAAAGACGAAACCTTCCAGGCCTTTATTGCGGTACCGGAAAACCGTCACTACGTGTACGGGGACACGGCCACGCTGCTGGATAGAAAGCTTCCGACCAGCAACTGGATTGCGATGTGGATTTTTCTGGCCTCAATCGCGGTTGTCGCCCTGCTCGGCGCCTTCTCCGAACTGCGTCCGGCATTCGATGGTAAGCCGCTGTCGATGGTGCTGGTGATCCAGATGTTTATGCTGCTCTCCGGGGCGCTCATCATCATCATTACGAAAACGAATCCGGCTTCGATCTCCAAAAATGAGGTGTTCCGTTCCGGGATGATCGCTATCGTTGCCGTGTACGGCATCGCGTGGATGGCGGAAACGATGTTCGGCGCGCACATGACCGAGATTAAAGGCGTGCTCGGGGAGATGGTGAAGGAGTACCCGTGGGCCTACGCTATCGTTCTGCTGCTGGTATCGAAGTTTGTTAACTCCCAGGCGGCTGCGCTGGCGGCGATCGTTCCGGTGGCGTTGGCGATTGGCGTCGATCCGGCCTACATCGTCGCTTCCGCGCCCGCCTGCTACGGCTATTACATTCTGCCGACCTACCCAAGCGATCTGGCGGCGATTCAGTTCGACCGCTCAGGTACCACGCATATCGGCCGCTTTGTGATTAACCATAGCTTTATTCTGCCAGGGCTCATTGGCGTCAGCGTCTCTTGCGTCTTTGGCTGGGTATTTGCGGCGATGTACGGATTTCTTTAAGAGGATACAGGCGCCGGTAGCGGCGCCTGTTAAGTCGTTGACGTTATTGTGCGAGCGGAATTCGGCGATAGAGCTCAATCATGTCGGTAGCCAGATCCTGAATGACCATCGCGTTCATCAGGTGGTCCTGAGAGTGTACGGTAATCAGGTTAACCGGAAGCTTGCCGCTGCCTTCATCCATGCCAATCAGCTGGGTCTGGATTTTATGCGCATGCTTGACGAATTCATGGGATTCCGCCATCGCCTGTTCGGCCGCAGCAAAATCGCCTTTACGCGCCAGCTGCAGAGCGGTTAACGCCGAGCTGCGCGCAGAACCGGCGTTAACCAGCAGCTCCATGATGATCGTTTCTAAATCTTCCATCTCTTACTCCATCAGCTTCAGGGCTTTATCAAGCACGGCATCGCCTTTCATCATGCCGTAATCCATCATATCGATGACGGCGACTTTTTTACCAAACGGGTCGGCCATTGCCTGTAGCTTGGCCTGCTCGTACTTCACCTGAGGGCCGAGCAGGATAATATCGGCAGCGGCAAGATTATCTTTAAACTCGGCAACCGGTACGGCTTTGATGGAGACTTCCACGCCTTTTTGTTGCGCAGCGGCCTGCATACGTTGAACCAGCATGCTGGTGGACATTCCTGCGGCACAGCATAAAACGATATTCTTCATAATTGTTGGCCCTTATGTTCCTTGATGTACCATCTTTATCGCGGGCAGGCGGGCGGGACAACCGCTTTACGGTGATTGTGTGTAAGTCATCACAAAATAATGAAACCGGTTTCGGTTCTGGGGGAGAAAACGCTAAAAGCCGCGTCCGACAGGCCTGAAACGGTGGGCTCTGTTAAGCGCGGACGATGCGATTCTTGCCCTGCTGCTTGGCTTTGTACAGCGCTTCATCAACGCGTACGACAAGCTGCTCCAGGGGCTCCATATTCCATTCCCCCAGTCCCGCGCTGAAGGTGACCGTTAGCCCTTCTTCACGCCAGGAGCGCTGCGCAACGCGGGCCCGCCAGCTCTCCAGCAGCATCAGGGCGTCATCGCTATGTCCGGTGGTAAAGATCGCCGCAAACTCTTCGCCGCCGTAGCGGTAAAGCGAAATTTGCAGGGGCTGGAGGATTTGCAGCCCTTCCCGGGCGACATTGCGCAGCACGATATCGCCGTTGAGGTGACCCCAGGTGTCGTTTATCGTTTTAAAGTTATCAATATCCACCAGCGCAAGAGAAAAGGGCTGATGATCGTTCATCAGCGCGGCGATATCGCTGTCGAAGGCGCGTCGGTTCTTGCAGCCGGTTAGCGCGTCGATGGTCGCCTGGCGAACGTAGGTTAACTCGCGCTGCTTATTGCTCTCGATGGCTTTGCTGAGCATCGCTTCCAGCCGCGGGGCGCGCTTTACATCCCCGGTTTTGATGGCATTGATGATGTTCATCAACACCGTACGTGAAGCATGGCGCAGATACAGTCCAAACAGCACGATAACGATCGCGGCCAGGGCAAAGCTCCAGGCGACGATATCCGTTTCATGGCGCGTTAAGTTGACCAGCGTCGAGTTATCGACCCGATAAATAACAAACCAGTCGGGGTTGGTAAAGGAGTAGTAATAGTACCAGGTGTCCGTATTGGTATCGTAAAGCTGGCCTTCGCCGCTGGTCATTCTGTCCATCAAGGCTTCACTGACGTAGGGTTTAAATAAAGCGCCAGGGTCGGGATGGAGAACGACTTTACCATCGCGTTGCACCACAAAAAATTCCCCCTGGACCGGTGCAACCATCTGCCGTAACGCGTAGCCCATTGAGGTGAGATCGAGATGAAACGCGAGACTGCCCTTTAGCCGTCCCTCTGGAGAAATTATGGGTTTGTAGACGGTAATCGTCGGATGATGCGTGAAGTAGTCGTTGTACGGGCTGGTATACCGACTGAAGGTACTGGCTTCCGCTTGCTTAATAAACCACGGCCTTGTTTTGGCATCGAAGGACTGGCTGTCTTCCGTCTCCAGAACCTCGGGCGCGCGCAGATAGTGCCCATTGGTATCCGCCAGCGAGATGGACGAAACGGTCTGCATCATATTTTGCAACTGCATTAGCTGCATCAACCCTTTTTCCGGATTGACGTTAACCGCCTCATTCAGCGCATCGTTGCGGGCAAAGAAAGTGGCGGCGCGGGTGAGGATAAAGTCGTTGCCCTGCAGCAGCGTCTCAGTGTAGTTGGTCGCCATATTGTGGGTAAAATTGCGATTAATATGATGATAATCTTCGAGAAAATCATTCCTCTGCGTCGTCGTGGCAAACACCGCTATCAGCAAGAAGCTGAATAAAATACCCGCAAATCCGATGATAATCGGCGTGGTGAAAGAGAGCTTTCTATTATGACGAGCCATGAGTCGTAAATCGTTCCAGAAGCGTTAAACCGTGGGTGGAGACGCAGGTTTAGCCAGCATGCCTGCTGAGCGAATCAGATAAAACTCCGGTAATTATAACGCTGACGTTGTGATATGGACTGATTAATATTCGATATTGATGGAATTACCGTTGCCGCAAAGAGGCGGAAGCAGGGCGAAAAGGAGGAAGAGTGAATATTCGCCCTGGTCAGCGTCCGCTGCTGACAGGGGCAGAATAGAGAAACGGGAACAGGGCCACAATCTCCCGTTTCTCTTATTACGATCGTGCATGAAGAACGTTTAAGAAATTACATTCGTTATCATGACGATTGGGAGGCGCGTCCCAGCCAGCTGTCCCAATCCTTCCATACCGGCTGTAGACCACTGGCCACCAGCGCGCTGGCGACCTCTTCCGGGCGGCGGTCATCGTGAGGCGCGAACTGCTCCAGCTCCGGATGGTTATCGGCATACCCGCCGGGCTGGGTTTTCGAAAAGGCGCTGACGTTGTTGATGGCCAGCGGGATCACCCGATCGCGGAACCAGGGGGATTCGCGGGTGGAGAGCGAGAGTTCCACTTCCGGAGCCAGCAGGCGGAAGGCGCAAATAGTTTGCACCAGCTGCCGTTCATCCATTAATGAGGCGGGCTCGATACCTCCCGCGCAAGGCCGCAGACGTGGGAAGGAGATGGAGTAGCGGCTGCGCCAGTAATGCTGCTGGAGCCACAGCAGATGCTCCGCCACCATAAAGCAGTCCACCCGCCAGCTGTCGGAAAGGCCAATAAGTGCGCCAAGGCCAATTTTATCAATCCCCGCCTGCCCAAGCCTGTCCGGCGTATCCAGCCGCCAGAAGAAGTCCTGCTTTTTCCCTTTCAGATGGTGTTTCGCATACATGCTTTCATGATAGGTCTCCTGATAGACCATCACCCCGTCCAGACCGAGGGTTTTCAGCTCGGCATACTCTTCCATCGCCAGCGGCTGGACCTCCATATGCAGCGAGGCGAACTGGCGGCGAATCGCGGGCAGATGTTGACGAAAGTAGTCCATGCCGACCTTGCCCTGATGTTCGCCGGTCACCAGCAGCAGATGCTCAAAGCCCATTTCGCGGATCGCCGCGCATTCACGGGCTATTTCCGCCTCATCCAGAGTCTTGCGCTTGATGCGGTTACTCATTGAGAAACCGCAGTAGGTACAGTCGTTGGCGCAGAGATTAGAGAGATACAGCGGGACATAAAAGCTGACGGTATTACCAAAACGCTGGCGAGTCAGGCGCTGAGCGCGCTGGGCCAGAGGCTCCAGATAGCCAGCGGCGGCGGGGGAAAGCAGGGCCATCATATCGTCACGGCTGAGCTGTTTTGCCGCCAGGGCGCGTTCAACGTCGGCGGGGGTTTTCCCGTTGATTCGCAGGCGAATATCGTCCCAGTCCAGCTGCCGCCAACGGTCAGTGAAGGTGTTCATACCCGCGCCTCCAGAAAGCCGGTCAGCGGGCTGGTGGCCTGCGCCTGCGCGCTGCGCACGCCCGGGCCTGCCTGTCGGGCCAGCAAGCCGGCATCGATCGCTAAACGGAAGGCCCGCGCCATGGTTACCGGATCGTCGGCAACGGCGATGGCGGTATTCACCAGTACCGCGTCAGCGCCCATTTCCAGCGCCTGCGCCGCGTGGCTCGGCACGCCAATACCCGCGTCAACGACTACCGGCACCGTGGCCTGCGCGATAATAATCTCCAGCATCGCTTTAGTTTCCAGCCCCTGATTGGAGCCGATGGGCGCGCCGAGCGGCATCACCGCCGCGCAGCCCGCTTCTTCAAGGCGCTTGCACAGCACCGGGTCGGCGCCGCAGTAGGGCAGCACCACGAAGCCTTCCCGTACCAGAATCTCCGCCGCTTTCAGCGTTTCGATCGGATCGGGGAGCAGCCAGCGGGCGTCCGGATGAATTTCCAGCTTCAGCCAGTGGGTGCCCAGCGCCTCCCGCGCCAGGCGGGCGGCAAATACCGCCTCTTCCGCCGTTTTGGCGCCGGAGGTGTTGGGCAGCAGGCTAACGCCGGCCGCCAGCAGCGGCGCGAGGATCGCGTCATTATGCTGACGGAGATCGACGCGCTTCATCGCCAGCGTCACCAGCTGGCTGCCGGAGGCGCGAATGGCCTCCACCATGACGTCGGGGGCGGCGAATTTACCGGTGCCGGTGAAAAGATGTGACTCAAAGGTTTTATCCGCAATACGTAACATGTCAGCCTCCAGCGATAACCTGAAAAAGCAGGATTTGATCGCCTTCCTGTAAGAGATGATCTTCCCACCGTTCACGCGGCAGGATGCGTTGATTGAGCGCCAGCGCGACGCCCGGCTGCTGCTGTTCCAGCTGCGTGAGCAGATCGGCGACGGAGGTCGCTTCGGCGCACTGCAACGGTTCATCGTTAAACCATATCCGCATGCTGCCCTCCGCATACCGGACAGCCCTGAGCCCGCTGGAGCGCGAGAGTGCGCCAGCTGCTGGTTCGGGCATCGAACAGGCGCAGCGTGTTCCGCGGGGCCATCATGCCAGCGAGCAGCTTGATGGCCTCCAGCGCCTGTAGGGTACCCATCATGCCAACCACCGGACCGATAATGCCCGCCGTACGGCAGTTGCGCTCAGGCTCGTTAGCGTCCGGCCACAGACAGCGATAGCAGCCCTGCTCCCACGGCGGCGTCAGTACCATCAGCTGCCCCCCAAGCCCGACGGCGCTGGCGGTAATCAGCGGCGTTTTAAGCGCGACGCAGGCGGCGTTGATCGCCTGACGAGTCGCCATGTTATCGGTGCAATCCAGTACCACATCGGCCTTCGCCACTTCATCCTGCAGGGCCTTTCCGCCTAACCGCTGCTTCAGCGCAATCAGTTCAATCTGCGGATTTAACTGAGCCAGCCGGGCCCTGGCGGCCGTGGTTTTAGGCTGAGCGATATCCTCGCTGGTGAACAAAATTTGTCGCTGCAGGTTACTGACGTGCACGTCGTCGTCATCGACCAGCACCAGCGTGCCGACGCCAGCGCCGGCAAGATAGAGCGCGGCGGGAGAGCCCAGCCCGCCGAGACCCACGATCAACACCCGGCTGGCCAGCAGCATTTGCTGGCCTTCAATGGCGATATCCTCCAGCAGCAGCTGGCGGCTATAGCGCATAAAATCGCTGTCATTCATCACCGGCTCCCGCTATCTCGAGCAGCCGGGCCGTTGCCTGTCGCCAGTCGGCCGCCTGAGTAATGGCGCTGACCACCGCAACGCTGCCGACGCCGGTCGCCAGTACCGCCGGGGCGCGCTCAAGGCTGATGCCGCCAATCGCCACGGTTGGATAAACCCCGAGTCGCTGAATATGCTGCGCCAGCTGATCCAGCCCCTGAGGGGCGGAAGGCATCTGCTTGGTTTGCGTTGGAAAAACGTGCCCAAGCGCGATGTAAGAGGGACGCGCCGCCAGCGCGATATCAATTTCCATATCATCATGCGTCGAAACGCCAAGGCGCAGCCCGGCGTTGCGGATGGCGCTGAGGTCGGTGGTTTCCAGATCTTCCTGGCCTAAATGCACCCCGTAGGCCTGATGTTTGATGGCCAGACGCCAGTAATCATTAATAAACAGCCGCGCATCATATTTGCGCCCCAGGGCGATCGCGGCAACCACATCGTCTTCGACTTCGCTATCGCGTTTATCCTTGATACGCAGCTGGATAGTGCGAACGCCCGCATCCAGCAGGCGTTCGATCCACGCGACGCTATCGACGACTGGATAAAGCCCCAGGCGGAAAGGGACGGATGGAAAATCGGGTTGATACATCAGGCTTCCTCCTTACGTAGATAGATTTCACCGCCGCGGGCGCGAAAGTTATCCGACATATCGGCCATCCCCACTTCGATGGTCTGCGCGGCGGCGTAGTCGCGAACTTCCTGGCTTATCTTCATTGAGCAGAATTTAGGGCCGCACATGGAGCAGAAGTGGGCCACTTTGCCTGACTCCTGCGGCAGGGTTTCGTCGTGGTAAGCGCGCGCGGTGAACGGGTCGAGCGCCAGATTAAACTGATCTTCCCAGCGGAACTCGAAGCGCGCTTTCGACATGGCGTTATCGCGGATCTGCGCGCCGGGGTGGCCTTTGGCGAGATCGGCGGCGTGGGCGGCAATTTTGTAGGTAATCAGGCCCTGCTTAACGTCTTCTTTATTCGGCAGGCCGAGGTGCTCTTTTGGCGTCACGTAGCAGAGCATCGCGCAGCCGAACCAGCCGATCATGGCGGCGCCAATTCCCGAGGTGAAATGGTCATAGCCCGGCGCGATATCGGTGGTTAGCGGCCCTAAGGTGTAGAACGGCGCTTCGTGGCAGTGCTCCAGCTCTTCGGTCATATTGCGCTGAATCATCTGCATCGGCACGTGGCCCGGGCCTTCGATCATCACCTGTACGTCATACTCCCAGGCGATTTTGGTCAGTTCGCCCAGGGTGTGCAGTTCGGCGAACTGCGCTTCGTCGTTGGCATCCTGAATCGAGCCGGGACGCAGGCCGTCGCCCAATGACAGCGAGACGTCATAGGCGGCGCAGATTTCGCAGATTTCGCGGAAATGCTGGTAGAGGAAATTCTCTTTGTGATGGGACAGGCACCATTTCGCCATGATTGAGCCGCCGCGGGAGACGATGCCGGTCAGGCGCCTGGCGGTCATCGGCACGTAGCACAGCAGCACGCCCGCATGGATGGTGAAGTAGTCCACCCCCTGTTCCGCCTGCTCGAGCAGCGTATCGCGGAAGGCTTCCCAGGTGAGATCTTCGGCGATCCCGTTGACCTTCTCCAGAGCCTGGTAGATCGGCACCGTACCGATCGGTACCGGACTATTGCGCAGGATCCACTCGCGGGTCTCGTGAATATAGCGGCCGGTGGAGAGGTCCATGACCGTATCCGCTCCCCAGCGCGTCGCCCACACCAGCTTCTCGACCTCTTCTTCAATCGACGAGGTGACCGCCGAGTTGCCGATATTGGCGTTAACCTTCACGAGGAAGTTGCGGCCAATAATCATCGGTTCGGATTCCGGATGATTAATATTGGCCGGGATAATCGCGCGCCCGGCGGCGACTTCAGCCCGCACAAACTCCGGGGTGATATTCTCCGGCAGCCGCGCGCCAAACCCAACGCCCGGATGCTGCTGGCGCAGCACTTCGCCACGAATACGCTCGCGGCCCATATTCTCACGAATGGCGATGAACTCCATTTCCGGGGTGACAATCCCCTGACGGGCGTAGTGCAGCTGCGTCACGCATTTCCCGACGATGGCGCGCCTGGGCGTGAGCAGGCCGGTAAAGCGCAGTTCGTTGAGGCCATCATCCGCCAGCCGCTCTCTGGTATAGGCCGAGCTGCGATCGCTGAGTGCTTCGCAGTCGCGGCGCGCATCAATCCACGGCTGACGCAGTTTTGCCAGACCCTGCTGAACGTTAATCGCGACGTGCGGATCGCCATAGGGGCCGGAGGTGTCATAGACCGGAATAGCTTCGTTCGCTTCGTACTGAGGATTATCTTTGCTGCCGCCAATAAGCGTCGGGCTCAGCTGAATTTCGCGCATCGGTACGCGAATATCTTCCTGCGAACCGGGGATATAGATGCGCTGCGAATTGGGAAATGCGGTACCTTCCAGGGTGTCGATAAAGCGCTGGGCGCGTTCGCGTTGCTCTCGACGCGTGAGTTTGGTTGTAGACATAGCTCATTCCAGTTAAACAGGATATGGCTTGCCAGACGACGGATGGAGTAACAGATGCGATCGGCCCTGAAGAGGCAGATGCTAAACGCAGTTTACTCTTGTTCCCTTCGCAGGTATTAGCCTGATCAGGTTCCGCGGATCCCGAATTAACGGTCTCAGCCTTTTCCAGTGTGGAAAATGGGCACTCCGACAAGATGACATCCCCTCTCCGTGAGGGGGAATGTATGTAAACTACGCGTTAATGGCTCACAACTCAAGCGGTCGGCGCGATATTGTCGCTGACGTTGTCTTTGCGGCTGTGGGCGACGGCGAGGGCGATCAGGTTATCTTCCAGCGCAAAGCGCGCTTCCAGCGCTTCGCCGATGTCCGACAGCGCCTGCTGGAACTCAAGGTAGTTATCGTGATCGATGGCGTTTTCGAGGCAGGAGTCGTAATAATCCATGATCTGCTGGGTATTGGCCTGCAGCTGTGGATAAATCTTAGTGGCGGCTAAAAGTGGCGTATCGCCTTCCAATTCGCCGATAAAGCGTTCATAAATATTAAAATGGCCGGAGGAGAGGTAGTCCACCAGGCTTTGACAAAAATCATCCAGCGCTTTCTCATTAAGCCGCATAAATGATTCTTTGCCGGGCTTCAGGCCAACCAGGTTGTAGTAAGCCACAAGCAAATGCTTACGTACTTGTAGCCAGCGATCGACCAGTTTATTGCTGCCTCCAACACGTTCCGTCAGGTTTTCCAGCTGGTTTAACATGGTTGACTCCGCAAGGTTTTAAGAGAAATACGTTGCTCACCAAAATGTAAATTTAATGTTAAAAGTGCCAGTAAAATAAAGGTAGTGCAATAGATATGGATCGTATTATTGAAAAATTAGATCGCGGCTGGTGGATCGTCAGCCACGAACAGAAATTATGGTTGCCCGACGGAGAATTGCCCTACGGCGAAGCGGTAAATTTTAATCTTGCGGGGCAGCCCGCGCTGCGAATCGGAGAATGGCAGGGCGATCCGGTGTGGCTGGTCCGCCAGGATCGCCGGCATGAGATGGGATCGCTGCGTCAGGTGCTCGATCAGGATGCTGGCCTTTTTCAACTGGCGGGACGCGGGATCCAGTTGGCGGAATTCTACCGCTCACACAAATTCTGCGGCTACTGCGGCCATCCTATGCACCCCAGCAAAACCGAGTGGGCAATGCTGTGCAGCCACTGCCGCGAACGCTACTACCCGCAAATCGCCCCGTGCATTATCGTCGCCATCCGTCGGGATGATTCTATCCTGCTGGCGCAGCATACTCGCCATCGTAACGGCGTGCATACGGTGCTGGCCGGGTTTGTCGAAGTCGGCGAAACCCTGGAGCAGACCGTTGCCCGCGAGGTGATGGAGGAGAGCGGCATTAAGGTGAAAAACCTGCGCTACGTGACCTCTCAGCCCTGGCCGTTCCCACAATCGCTGATGACCGCGTTTATGGCCGAGTACGATAGCGGCGAGATTGTCATCGACAAGAAAGAGCTGCTGGAGGCGGGATGGTATCGCTATGACAATCTGCCGCTTTTGCCACCGCCGGGCACCGTGGCGCGCCGTCTGATTGAAGATACCGTGGCGATGTGTCGGGCAGAGTATGAGTGACATGTTACATATACTTTATCCTTCAAATTGCCTCTTTGTTGGCTGCTTTCACTTACCCCAGTCACTTACTTGAGTAAGCTCCTGGGGTTCATTCAATTGCCGCCTCGATCCACTTTGAATGATTTTGTGTATAAACTTGGCGCATCAACGCTAAAGGAATGTAAAAATGACCGAACTGAAGAACGATCGCTACCTGCGCGCGCTGCTACGCCAGCCGGTTGATGTCACCCCGGTATGGATGATGCGTCAGGCGGGCCGCTATTTACCGGAATATAAGGCCACCCGCGCCGAGGCGGGCGATTTTATGTCGCTGTGTAAAAACGCCGAGCTTGCCTGTGAAGTGACGCTGCAGCCGCTGCGCCGCTATAAGCTGGATGCGGCTATCCTCTTCTCGGACATTCTCACCATCCCGGATGCGATGGGGCTGGGGCTCTATTTCGAAGCCGGGGAGGGCCCGCGTTTTACCTCACCCATTACCGGCAAAGCGGATGTCGATAAATTACCCGTCCCCGACCCGGAAGATGAGCTTGGCTACGTGATGAACGCCGTGCGCACCATCCGCCGTGAGCTGAAGGGAGAAGTGCCGCTGATTGGCTTTTCCGGCAGCCCGTGGACGCTGGCGACCTACATGGTGGAAGGCGGCAGCAGCAAAGCGTTTACGGTGATCAAAAAGATGATGTACGCCGAGCCGCAGGCCCTGCATGCGCTGCTCGATAAGCTGGCGAAAAGCGTCACGCTGTATCTGAATGCGCAAATCAAAGCGGGCGCGCAGTCGGTGATGATCTTTGATACCTGGGGCGGGGTGCTGACCGGCCGCGATTATCAGCAGTTCTCGCTCTATTACATGCATAAAATCGTTGATGGGCTGCTGCGTGAGAACGATGGCCGCCGCGTGCCGGTGACGCTGTTTACCAAAGGCGGCGGGCAGTGGCTGGAAGCGATGGCGGAAACCGGCTGCGATGCGCTGGGGCTCGACTGGACGACCGATATCGCCGATGCGCGGCGTCGCGTCGGCCATAAAGTCGCCCTGCAGGGCAATATGGATCCCTCGATGCTCTATGCCCCTCCGGCGCGCATCGAAGAAGAGGTGGCGACCATTCTCGCCGGGTTTGGCCAGGGCGAAGGCCATGTCTTTAACCTTGGGCACGGCATTCATCAGGACGTCGACCCGGAACATGCGGGCGTATTTGTGGAGGCAGTGCACCGGTTGTCGGCGCCATACCACCGTTAAGGAGTGAATATGGATTTGTCATCGCTACGCACCAAGCAGCTCAGCCTGGCGGCATCGGTTGAACGAGGCGATCGGCTGGACCAGGATCCGCCGACGCTGATCGGCGGAGCGGATGTTGGATTTGAGCAAGAGGGAGAGGTGACCCGGGCGGCGATGGTGCTGCTGAGCTATCCGTCCCTGGAGCTGGTGGAGTATCAGGTCGCGCGCGTCGCGACCACGATGCCCTATATCCCCGGCTTCCTCTCCTTTCGCGAAACCCCCGCGCTGCTGGCGGCCTGGGAGCAGCTTTCGCAGAAGCCAAATCTCTTATTTGTTGATGGCCACGGTATTTCCCACCCGCGCCGCCTCGGCGTCGCCAGCCATTTTGGTCTGCTGGTGGATGTGCCGACCATCGGCGTGGCGAAAAAACGGCTGTGCGGTAAGTTCGAGCCGCTGGGCGATGAGCCCGGCGCGCTGGCGCCGTTGTTAGATAAAGGCGAGCAGCTGGCGTGGGTTTTGCGCAGTAAAACGCGCTGTAATCCCCTGTTTGTGAGTACCGGGCACCGCGTGGGCCTGGATAGCGCGCTGATGTGGGTGGAGCGCTGCCTGAAAGGCTACCGCCTGCCTGAACCGACGCGCTGGGCTGATGCCGTGGCGTCCCGGCGTCCGGCGTTTGTGCGTTGGCAAGCAAATCACGACTGATTCAGGTACACTGCGGCTAATTTCTGACTTCGAGATTTCATCATGTTACAAAACCCGATTCATCTGCGTCTGGAGAAGCTGGAAAGCTGGCAGCACGTGACCTTTATGGCCTGCCTGTGCGAGCGGATGTACCCCAACTACGCCATGTTCTGTCAGCAAACTGAGTTCGCCGATGGCCAGCTTTATCGCCGTATTCTCGATCTGATCTGGGAAACGCTGACGGTAAAAGATGCGAAGGTGAATTTCGACAGCCAACTGGAAAAGCTGGAAGAGGCGATTCCGGCCGCTGATGATTACGACCTGTACGGCGTCTATCCGGCCATTGATGCCTGCGTGGCCTTGAGTGAGCTGATTCATTCGCGGCTGAGCGGCGAAACGCTCGAACATGCTATTGAAGTCAGCAAGAGCTCGATCACCACCGTTGCGATGCTGGAAATGACCCAGGCTGGTCGCGAAATGACCGACGAAGAGCTCAAGGAAAACCCGGCAGTCGAACAAGAATGGGATATTCAGTGGGAAATTTTCCGTCTTCTGGCCGACTGCGAAGAACGCGATATTGAACTGATCAAAGGGCTGCGTGCAGACCTTCGCGAGGCCGGCGAGAGCAATATTGGTATAAATTTTCAGCAATGAGACCAGAAAACGTGATTTACCGCCTGAATTGTAGCGTCTGAAGGCTTCCATTCCGCCCCCCGTCTGGTCTACATTTGGGGGGCGAAAAAACGTGGCTATCGGTGCGTGTATGCAGGAGAGTGCTTTTCAGGCATTTCCGTCGCACTCGATGCTTAGCAAGCGATAAACACATTGTAAGGATAACTTATGAACAAGACTCAACTGATTGATGTAATTGCGGACAAAGCTGACCTGTCCAAAGCACAGGCGAAAGCTGCCCTGGAATCTACCCTGGCTGCAATTACCGAGTCTCTGAAAGAAGGTGATGCTGTTCAACTGGTTGGTTTCGGTACCTTCAAAGTGAACCACCGCGCTGAGCGTACTGGCCGCAACCCGCAGACCGGTAATGAAATCAAAATCGCCGCAGCAAACGTACCGGCATTTGTTTCTGGTAAAGCTCTGAAAGACGCAGTTAAGTAAGACCGCGTGGCAGTGTACAGTTTTATCGAAGGGGCTTGTCGGCCCCTTTTGTCTACCTGGCGCCGCACGCTGGCGCTGGTAGGCGTATTGCTGCTCACTGCCTGCAGCCATGATTCCTCTCTCCCGCCGTTTACCGCCAGCGGATATGCGGATAACCAGGGGGCGATGCGTATCTGGCGCAAAGATTCTAACGGCGAGGTCCATCTCCTTGCCGCCTTCAGTCCATGGCGTCATGGTAATACTTCGACCAGCGAGTACCGCTGGCAGGATGGCCAGCTCGCGCTGATTGAACTCAACGTCTACGGTAAACCGCCGGAACATATTCGCGCCCGGTTTGATGCGCAGGGCGAACTCAGCTTTATGCAGCGTGAAATCGATGGGCAGAAGCAGCAGCTTTCCAGCGATCAGGTCGCGCTATACCGCTATCGCGCTGAGCAAATACGCCAGACCAGCGACGCTCTGCGTCAGGGACGCGTTATGCTGCGCCAGGGGAGGTGGCATGCCAACAGGACGGTGACCACCTGTGAAGGTCAGACCGTGAAGCCTGACCTCGATACGCAGGCGCTGGCGCATATTGAGCGACGTCAGAATCACTCATCCATTGAGGTCAGCGTGGCGTGGCTGGAAGCGCCTGAAGGCTCTCAGCTGCTGCTGGTGGCAAACGAAGATTTCTGCACCTGGCAGCCGACCGAAAAAAGCTTCTGAGCCTTACCAGTGGCTCATCCCCATATGACCGCGGCCTCCGCCGCAGCTCCCTGGTCCCATACCCACACCGCGAGAAATACCCGCCTGCGCTAACGCGAGATCGAACTTCACCCGCTGCTGGGCCAGCTGTTGACCGAGAACCTCCATCTCCTGGGCAATGGATTCGACTTTCGCGCTGTCAGGCTTATCCGCGGTTAACAGCGCATGGTATTCGTAGCGTTTTGATTGAAGCTGCTGACGCAAAACGCGGGTTTGTTCATAGAAATCGTTATGCAGCTTCTGAGCAGTGGCCTGCTGATCGGTGGTGAGCTGGCTGTAGCCCTGGGGGCCCATTCCGCTGCCGTTATTCCAGTGGTGCCTTGCCCAGGCTGAACTGCTGCCGAAAGTCAGCGCGGCGAGGGCAATCAGCGTCAGCGTCATTTTTTTGTTCCGTTTCATAGTTTATTCTCCTGGCTTATGGTTTCTCAATGATTTGCATCTTCTGTGCCAGAATGGAAAGGCCGCAGGATATCGGGCATTGAGCGCCTTCCAGCCAGACGAGAGCGAGTAAAAATGACTCGCGTTCAAGGAGGCTGCGGGTCATTTTTACTCGATCGCCTTCCCGGTTTGCGCCTGAGAAGCGGTTAGACGGGACGGAAAAATGGCATGATTTCTGCTGAGCGATACGGTGTCTGAGGAAAGGGAGTTGTCATGAACGCGATGTGGTTGTCTAAGGATTCCGTCGCCGTCTGGCTGAGCTGGTTGTTAACCGGCCTTATCTTGCTGCTGGTATGCCTGTTCTCTGCGTTAATCGTGCGTGATTATGGCCGTGAAAATGAAGCCGCGCGCCAGACTATCCAGGAAAAGGGCAGCGTGCTGATTCGCGCCCTTGAGTCCGGCGCCCGGGTGGGCATGGGAATGCGTATGCATCATTCCCAACTGCAGGCGTTGCTGGAGGAGATGGCCTGGCAGCCTGGCGTGCTGTGGTTCGCTGTGACGGATGAGAGCGGTAAAATCATTGCCCATAGCGACCCGCGGCGGGTTGGTGAGTCGCTCTATCCTGCCAGCACTCTGCGTGAGCTGAATATTGGGAGCGAGGAGCGCTGGCGCCGGCTCGAAAAACCGGAACCGGCGCTGGAGATTTATCGTCAATTTCGCCCGCTTAACGGCGGCGGGCATCATATGCGCATGATGATGCGTCGCGAAGCTGCCGGGCTGCGTACCCAGGCTCCCCAGGTTATTTTTATTGCTTTTGATACCCGCGAGCTGGATGCCGACCATGCCCGTAGCCTGCGTAATATGGTTATCATGCTCTGCGCGGCGGGCGTAGTGATGGCGGCAACGTTGCTGGCGCAGTTCTGGTTCCGCCGCTATCAACGTTCGCGCAAGCAGCTGCAGGAGGCGACGGCGCGTAAAGAAAAGCTGGTGGCGCTTGGTCATCTGGCCGCGGGCGTTGCCCATGAGATCCGCAACCCGCTGTCATCTATAAAAGGGCTGGCAAAG
Organism: Klebsiella sp. CN_Kp106; assembly: GCF_040064575.1. Classification (NCBI taxonomy): domain Bacteria; kingdom Pseudomonadati; phylum Pseudomonadota; class Gammaproteobacteria; order Enterobacterales; family Enterobacteriaceae; genus Klebsiella; species Klebsiella sp. CN_Kp106. Next base: position 29,477 of record NZ_JBEAIG010000066.1, read on the forward strand.
TATTTTGCCGAGCGAACCCCAGCCGATGGCGAAGCGCATCAGTTGGCCCAGGTGATGGCGAAGGAAGCCGATCGCCTGAACAGGGTCGTCAGCGAGCTGCTGGAACTGGTGCGTCCGGCGCATTTAACGTATCAATCGGTTGATTTGAATGACGTGATTACGCACTCGCTTCAGCTGATTAGCCAGGATGCCGCCAGCCGGGCGATAACGCTCGCGTTCACCGCGCAGCCCGCGCTATGCCGCATTCAGGCCGATCCGGATCGTTTGAAACAGGTGCTGCTGAACCTTTATCTCAATGCAGTCCATGCTATTGGCCGCGATGGCGTGATTACGGTGGCGGTGAGGGAATGCGGCGACGGGCGAGTAAAGGTGAGCGTTGCGGACAGCGGCAAGGGGATGACGGCGGAACAGCTACAGGCCATTTTTACCCCGTACTTCACGACCAAGGCCGACGGCACCGGGCTGGGCCTGGCGGTGGTGCAGAACATTGTCGAGCAGCACGGCGGAACGATTCACGCCGAGAGCGCCCCCGGCGAAGGCGCGCTATTTACTCTCTATTTGCCGGTCAACGGGCAACAAAAGGATGAACAAGGATGAGTGGCGAGCAGATCGATATTCTGGTGGTGGACGATGACATCAGCCACTGCACTATCTTACAGGCGCTGTTGCGGGGCTGGGGATACCGGGTTGCGCTGGCCTACAACGGTGTACAGGCGCTGGAACAGGTGCGTCAGACGGTGTTTGATCTGGTGCTTTGCGATATCCGCATGGCCGAGATGGACGGCATCGAAACGCTGAAAGAGATCAAAACCTGGAATCCGTCGATTCCGGTATTGATCATGACCGCGTACTCCAGCGTCGATACCGCAGTGGAGGCGCTGAAATCCGGTGCGCTGGACTACCTTATCAAGCCGCTGGACTTTGACAAGCTGCAGCAGACGCTGTCTGAGGCGTTGGCCCATACGCGGCTGAGCGAGTCACCCGTCGCGGGTAGCCCCCCCGCGGCCCAGTTTGGCATGGTGGGCGATAGCCCGGCGATGCGGGCGCTGCTGAATAATATTGCCCTGGTTGCCCCCTCCGATGCGACGGTATTAATTCACGGCGAGTCGGGCACCGGGAAAGAGCTGGTCGCGCGGGCGCTGCACGCCAGCAGCGCCCGCAGCCGCAGGCCGCTGGTGATCCTCAACTGTGCCGCGCTCAACGAGTCGTTGCTGGAGTCGGAGCTGTTTGGTCACGAGAAAGGCGCCTTTACCGGCGCGGACAAACGGCGAGAAGGGCGTTTTGTTGAAGCGGACGGCGGTACGCTCTTTCTCGATGAGATTGGCGATATTTCACCGCTGATGCAGGTGCGCCTGCTGCGGGCGATTCAGGAGCGTGAAGTGCAGCGCGTGGGCAGCAATCAGACCCTTTCGGTCGATGTACGGCTAATTGCCGCCACCCACCGGGATTTAGCTGAAGAGGTCAGCGCCGGACGTTTTCGTCAGGATCTCTACTATCGCCTGAACGTCGTGACTATCGATATGCCGCCGCTGCGTCAGCGCAAGGAGGATATCCCTCAGCTGGCGCGCTATTTCCTGCAGCGTTATGCCGAGCGTAACCGCAAAGCGGTGCAGGGGTTTACGCCGCAGGCGATGGACTTACTGATTCACTACGCATGGCCGGGGAATATTCGCGAACTGGAAAATGCGGTAGAGCGGGCGGTGGTCCTGCTGACCGGAGAGTATATCTCGGAACGCGAGCTGCCGCTGGCGATTGCCGGTACGTCGGTTTCGGACGCGCCGCACGGCGAGGATATTATTCAGCCGCTGGTGGAAGTCGAGAAAGAAGCGATCCTGGTGGCGCTCGAAAAAACGGGCGGCAACAAAACTGAAGCCGCCCGTCAGCTGGGCATTACGCGCAAAACGCTGCTGGCAAAGCTCAGCCGTTAGCTGTTTTGCTCACGCTCAATAGCGCGCCAGCCGATGTCGTTACGGCTAAAGCTGCCGTCCCAGCGGATATCGCTCATCAGGGCGTAAGCGCGCTTTTGCGCTTCAGCGACGGTGTGACCCAGCGCGGTAGCGCAGAGCACCCGGCCGCCGCTGGTCAGCACGCGATCGTCATCAGCGAGTCTGGTACCGGCGTGGAAGACCTTGCCGTCAGCCGCTTCTTCCAGAGGCAGGCCGTGGATCTCATCACCGGTGCTGTAGTTGCCCGGATAGCCACCGGCGGCGATCACCACGCCCAGCGAGGCGCGTTCGTCCCACTCGGAGGTTTTCTCATTCAGCTTGCCGTCGCAGGCGGCGAGGCACAGATCTACCAGATCCGATTTCATGCGCAGCATGATCGGCTGGGTTTCCGGATCGCCAAAGCGGCAGTTGAACTCGATAACCTTCGGGTTTCCCTGTTTATCGATCATCAGGCCCGCATAGAGGAAACCGGTGTAGGTGTTCCCTTCCGCTGCCATACCTTTTACGGTTGGCCAGATAATGCGTTCCATGGTGCGCTGGTGAACCTCATCGGTTACCACCGGCGCCGGTGAGTAAGCGCCCATACCGCCCGTGTTCGGGCCGGTATCGCCATTGCCCACGCGTTTATGATCCTGGCTGGTGGCCATCGGCAGGACGTGCTCGCCGTCGACCATCACAATAAAGCTCGCCTCTTCGCCGTCGAGGAACTCTTCAATGACGATGCGGTGTCCGGCGTCGCCAAAGGCGTTACCTGCCAGCATGTCGTGAACGGCGGCTTCCGCTTCTTCCTGCGTCATGGCGACAATCACGCCCTTGCCGGCGGCCAGGCCGTCGGCCTTGATGACGATCGGCGCGCCTTTCTCACGCAGGTACGCCAGCGCGGGCTCGACTTCGGTGAAGTTCTGGTATTCCGCCGTCGGGATGTTATGACGCGCGAGGAAATCTTTGGTAAAGGCTTTGGAGCCTTCAAGCTGCGCCGCGCCTTCCGTTGGGCCGAAGATTTTCAGCCCTGCGGCACGGAACGCATCGACAACGCCAATTACCAGCGGCGCTTCCGGGCCAACGATGGTCAGGTCAATCTTCTCGCTCTGCGCAAAGCTCAGCAGCGCCGGAATATCGGTGACGCCGATAGCCACGTTCTGCAGCGCCGGTTCCAGCGCGGTGCCCGCGTTACCCGGGGCGACAAAAACGGTATCAACCTGCGGTGACTGTGCGGCCTTCCAGGCCAGCGCGTGTTCGCGTCCGCCGTTGCCAATAACTAATACTTTCATCGTCTGCTCCGTGAATTAATGGCGGAAGTGGCGCATGTCGGTGAAGATCATCGCGATGCCGTGCTCATCGGCGGCGGCAATCACCTCTTCGTCGCGAATAGAACCACCGGGCTGAATGACGCAGCTCACGCCAACGGCAGCAGCGGCATCAATACCGTCGCGGAACGGGAAGAAAGCGTCGGACGCCATAGCCGAACCTTTCACTTCCAGACCTTCATCACCGGCTTTAATCCCGGCGATTTTGGCGGAGTAAACGCGGCTCATCTGGCCTGCGCCTATCCCGATGGTCATATTCTCTTTGGCGTACACAATGGCGTTGGATTTAACGAATTTCGCCACTTTCCAGCAGAACAGCGCATCGCGCAGTTCCTGCTCGGTCGGCTGGCGTTTGGAAACCACGCGCAGTTCGCCTTCCGTAACCATACCCAGATCGCGATCCTGAACCAGCAGGCCGCCGTTAACGCGTTTGAAGTCCAGACCAGGTACGCGCTGCGTCCACTGACCGCAGGTCAGGACGCGGACATTCTGTTTCGCGGCAGTGATCTTCAGGGCTTCTTCCGTCGCAGACGGTGCGATGATCACTTCAACAAACTGGCGGGAGATGATCGCCTGCGCGGTTTCGGCATCCAGTTCGCGGTTAAACGCGATAATGCCGCCGAAGGCAGAGGTCGGGTCAGTTTTGTACGCGCGGTCGTAGGCGTCCAGAATAGAGGTACTTACCGCTACGCCACATGGGTTGGCGTGCTTCACAATAACGCAGGCCGGCTCGCTGAATTCTTTGACGCATTCCAGCGCGGCATCGGTGTCAGCGATGTTGTTATAGGAGAGCGCTTTACCCTGAACCTGCTGTGCAGTGGCGACAGAGGCTTCTTTGACTTCTTCTTCTATATAGAAGGCCGCCTGCTGGTGGCTGTTTTCACCATAGCGCATATCCTGCTTCTTAATGAAGTTCAGATTCAGGGTGCGCGGGAAGCGACCCGCGGCTTCTTTGCTCTCGCCGTGATAGGCCGGAACCATGCTGCCGAAGTAGTTGGCAATCATGCTGTCGTAGGCGGCGGTGTGTTCGAATGCCTTAATGGCGAGGTCGAAGCGGGTGTCGAGGGTCAGGGAGCCTTCGTTGGCATCCATCTCTTTAATAATGGCATCGTAGTCGCTGCTCTTCACCACGATGGCGACGTCTTTATGGTTCTTCGCCGCTGAGCGAACCATGGTTGGGCCGCCGATATCAATGTTTTCTACCGCATCTTCCAGCGAGCAGACCTCGCGGGCAACGGTTTGAGCAAACGGATACAGGTTAACCACCACCATATCAATAGGCGCGATACCGTGTTGTTCCATAATACCGTCATCCTGGCCGCGGCGACCGAGAATACCGCCGTGAACTTTCGGATGCAGGGTCTTCACGCGTCCGTCCATCATTTCCGGGAAACCGGTGTAGTCAGAGACTTCGGTAACCGGCAGACCTTTCTCAGCCAGCAGGCGTGCGGTACCACCCGTAGACAGTAGCTCGACACCACGAGCGGAAAGCGCCTGCGCGAATTCGACGATACCGGCCTTGTCAGAAACACTGAGCAGGGCGCGGCGGACTGGACGACGTTGTTGCATGGTATTAAATCCCCAGGATTTGAATATTACAGAGAGCGTTAGGTGAATTTTTGTCTAAAAACTCACCTAACGCACCCAACCGGGCATCCTTGTTATAGCGCGGCATTGTAACGAAAACGTTTGCGCAACGCTCGCGAATTTTTATCTTTCTCTTTTTAGCCCAGGATCGCGCCCTATAGAGAGAAGAGAGCGGGCCTTTATAAGAGGGTATCGGCCGCCACCTGTGGATAATTCTGTGCGTAACAGGGTATAAAGCGGGGTTTTGCTGGGGAATGCAGCAGTCAGTCATTTTTCTGCAATTTTACTATTGCGGATGCTCGGGAACTCCCTATAATGCGCCTCCATCGACACGGCAGATGTGAATCACTTCACAAACAACCCGGTCGGTTGAAGAGAAAAAATCCTGAAATAACGGGTTGACTCTGAAAGAGGAAAG
>NZ_JBEAIG010000067.1:0-34130 GCF_040064575.1 Klebsiella sp. CN_Kp106
GAGAACTGGCCGGTTCTTTCTGACGGAGTAATCATACAAGCCCGGACAGATGCGCCAGCATCGCCTCCGGGAAAATACGCTGCTTGCTAAGAGTGTAAGAAAACGCCTCCACCCTCATTTCCTGGCGCCAATTCCCTATTTTGTGACATCTTCCATTGTATTTTTTTATATATACTCCGATCTTTTTTCGCGAAGCTTATGGATAACTTCAGCATTTTCCGCTGTGCGTTTTAACGTTCACGCTATTTATCGCTCACATATTGGTCACATCGCAAGAAATTTTTACCATTTACCATAATTGCTTATCACTGGCTGCTGGAAAATATTAAGGCGTTTATTCTGTCTATTGGCCGCTAGCATAAATTTCTCTGCTGGAAATAGCGCTTTGCACTTTTTTTAATCTTTGCCCGCCAATTCTCACACCGGATGTAAAACCAGGTTGGCTGTATTGACGTTTCCCCATTCTGTTGACAGATTGTAGGGCATGAGGGGCATTTCATGGAGAATCCGTACTGCAACTCAGTCGTTTTTGTGAAAGGAATCCCCATCTCTCTCAACGCTTTCGGGCACCACCGACCGGACCGGGTATATTCTAAATAGTTCGAGCTGCGGGAAGGCGGCAAGCGTGAGAATCTCCGGGAGCATAGATGACTATGTGACCGGGGTTATCGAGCGCAGCCAACGCATCCGTAGTTCGCAATATGACGAATAAAAATAAATAAAGGTCTGGCGGATATATGCAAACAACATCACATTTGGAGCAGAATAATGAGTATTTCCTTGAAGAAATCAGGGATGCTGAAGCTTGGTCTGAGCCTGGTTGCCATGACCGTCGCAGCAAGCGTACAAGCGAAGACCCTGGTTTATTGTTCAGAAGGTTCGCCGGAAGGCTTTAACCCGCAGCTCTTCACCTCTGGTACCACCTATGACGCCAGCTCAGTGCCGATTTATAACCGCCTGGTGGAATTCAAAACCGGCACCACGGAAGTCATCCCGGGCCTGGCTGAAAAATGGGAAGTTAGCGAAGACGGGAAAACCTATACCTTCCATCTGCGTAAAGACGTGAAGTGGCAGGATAATAAAGATTTTAAACCGACCCGCACGCTGAACGCCGATGACGTTGTCTTCTCCTTCGACAGACAAAAAAATACCAATAACCCGTACCATAAAGTGTCTGGCGGCAGCTATGAATACTTTGAAGGGATGGGATTACCTGACCTGATTAGCGAAGTGAAGAAAGTGGACGATAACACCGTCCAGTTCGTGCTGACCCGTCCGGAATCGCCGTTCCTTGCCGATCTCGCCATGGACTTCGCCTCTATTCTGTCAAAAGAGTATGCCGACAACATGCTGAAAGCCGGTACGCCGGAGAAAGTGGACCTCAACCCAATCGGTACCGGCCCGTTCCAGCTGCTGCAGTACCAGAAAGACTCCCGTATTCTCTATAAAGCCTTCCCGGGCTACTGGGGCACCAAGCCGAAAATCGATCGCCTGGTCTTCTCCATTACCCCTGATGCTTCCGTGCGCTACGCTAAGCTGCAGAAAAACGAATGCCAGATTATGCCGTACCCGAACCCGGCAGATATCGCGCGCATGAAGGAAGACAAAAACATCACGCTGCTGGAACAGCCGGGCCTGAACGTCGGCTACCTCTCTTTCAACACCGAGAAGAAGCCGCTGGATGATGTCAAAGTTCGCCAGGCGCTGACCTACGCGGTCAACAAAGAAGCGATTATCAAAGCCGTTTACCAGGGCGCAGGCCAGGCCGCGAAGAACCTGATCCCGCCGACCATGTGGGGCTATAACGACGACGTTAAAGACTACACCTACGATCCAGAGAAAGCGAAAGCGCTGCTGAAAGAAGCAGGCCTGGAAAAAGGCTTCACCATCGACCTGTGGGCGATGCCGGTACAGCGTCCGTATAACCCGAACGCGCGCCGTATGGCTGAGATGATTCAGGCCGACTGGGCGAAAGTCGGCGTCCAGGCCAAGATCGTGACCTACGAGTGGGGTGAATACCTCAAGCGCGCGAAAGCGGGCGAGCATCAGACCGTCATGATGGGCTGGACCGGCGACAACGGGGATCCGGATAACTTCTTCGCCACCCTGTTCAGCTGCGCGGCGGCAAAAGACGGTTCTAACTACTCCCGCTGGTGCTACAAGCCGTTTGAAGACCTGATTCAGCCGGCTCGCGCCACGGATGACCACAACAAACGCATTGAGCTGTATAAGCAGGCTCAGGTCGTGATGCACGATCAGGCTCCGGCGCTGATCGTCGCCCACTCCACCGTCTATGAGCCGGTGCGTAAAGAGGTCAAAGGCTACGTGGTCGATCCATTAGGTAAACACCACTTCGATAACGTCTCTATCGAATAATAACAGCGTGTTTCCCCTCTCCCCGCCTTGGGGAGAGGGAATTGACATTTGTGAGCAATACAGACGTCCTGTCACCAGGCGGGCCGTCTCCAGAGAGAATCCGGGTTATGTTGCAGTTCATTCTCCGACGTTTGGGACTTGTCATCCCAACATTTATCGGTATTACCCTTCTCACTTTTGCCTTCGTTCATATGATCCCCGGCGACCCGGTGATGATTATGGCGGGCGAACGTGGTATTTCCCCTGAACGTCACGCGCAGCTGCTGGCCGAAATGGGCCTCGATAAACCGATGTGGCAGCAGTACGTCAACTATATTTGGGGCGTGATGCACGGCGATTTGGGCATCTCGCTGAAAAGCCGTATTCCCGTTTGGCAAGAGTTTGTACCGCGCTTTAAGGCCACGATGGAGCTGGGCGTCTGCGCGATGATTTTTGCCGTCATCGTCGGGATCCCGGTGGGCGTGCTGGCGGCGGTTAAACGCGGCTCTATCTTCGACCACACCTCCGTGGGCCTCGCGCTGACAGGCTACTCTATGCCCATCTTCTGGTGGGGCATGATGCTGATCATGCTGGTGTCGGTACAGCTTAACCTGACGCCGGTTTCCGGGCGCATCAGCGATACCGTCTTCCTTGACGATACCCTGCCGCTGACCGGATTTATGCTGATCGATACCGCGATTTGGGGCGAGCCGGGCGACTTTATTGATGCGGTAATGCATATGATCCTGCCCGCCGTGGTGCTGGGGACGATTCCCCTGGCGGTGATTGTGCGTATGACCCGTTCGTCGATGCTGGAAGTGCTGGGCGAGGATTATATCCGTACCGCGCGCGCGAAAGGCCTGACGCGGATGCGGGTGATCATCGTTCATGCGTTGCGTAACGCGATGCTGCCGGTGGTCACGGTGATCGGTCTGCAGGTCGGTACGCTGCTGGCGGGGGCCATCCTGACCGAAACCATCTTCTCCTGGCCGGGCCTTGGCCGCTGGCTGATTGACGCGCTGCAGCGCCGCGACTATCCGGTGGTGCAGGGCGGGGTGCTGCTGGTGGCGACGATGATTATTCTCGTCAACCTGCTGGTCGACCTGTTGTACGGCGTGGTGAACCCGCGTATCCGGCATAAGAAGTAAGGGGCCATCATGTCACAAATTACTGAAAATAAAGTTGTCGCCGCGCCGGTGCCAATGACCCCTCTGCAGGAGTTCTGGCACTATTTTAAACGCAACAAAGGCGCCGTCGTGGGGCTGGCCTATGTCGTGGTGATGATTATCATCGCCATCTTCGCCAACTTCCTCGCGCCCTATAATCCGGCGGATCAGTTCCGCGATGCGCTGCTGGCTCCGCCGTTCTGGCAGGAGGGGGGCAGCGTGAGCCACCTGCTCGGCACCGATGACGTCGGCCGCGATATCCTGTCGCGCCTGATGTACGGCGCGCGCCTGTCGCTGCTGGTCGGCTGTCTGGTGGTGGTACTGTCGCTGATCCTCGGCGTGGTGCTCGGTCTTGTCTCGGGCTACTTTGGCGGCGTGGTTGACTCGGTCATTATGCGCGTTGTCGATATTATGCTGGCGCTGCCGAGCCTGCTGCTGGCGCTGGTGCTGGTAGCCATCTTCGGTCCGTCGATCGTCAATGCCTCGATAGCGCTGACCTTTGTCGCCCTGCCGCACTACGTGCGTCTGACCCGAGCGGCGGTGCTGGTAGAGGTAAACCGCGACTACGTAACCGCTTCCCGCGTGGCGGGGGCAGGCGCGATGCGTCAGATGTTCATCAACATTCTTCCTAACTGCCTTGCGCCGCTGATTGTTCAGGCGTCGCTGGGCTTCTCTAACGCCATTCTCGATATGGCCGCTCTTGGCTTCCTTGGCATGGGTGCGCAGCCGCCGACACCGGAGTGGGGCACGATGCTCTCCGATGTGCTGCAGTTCGCGCAGAGCGCCTGGTGGGTCGTCACCTTTCCGGGTGTCGCTATCCTGCTGACGGTGCTGGCATTTAACCTGATGGGTGACGGTCTGCGTGACGCGCTCGATCCCAAACTGAAGCAGTAAGAGGTTCGAGATGGCGTTATTAAAAGTAGATAAACTCTCGGTGCACTTCGGCGACGAAGGGACGCCGTTCCGCGCCGTAGATCGCGTAAGCTACAGCGTAAATCAGGGCGAAGTGGTCGGTATTGTCGGCGAGTCCGGCTCGGGTAAATCGGTCAGCTCGCTGGCGATTATGGGGCTGATTGACTATCCCGGCCGGGTGATGGCTGAAAAGCTGGAGTTTAACGGTCGCGACCTGAAGCGCATTTCCGAAAAAGAGCGCCGCCAGCTGGTGGGCGCGGAAGTGGCGATGATCTTCCAGGACCCGATGACCAGCCTGAATCCGTGCTATACCGTCGGTTACCAGATTATGGAAGCCATTAAGGTGCACCAGGGCGGCAACAAGAAAACCCGCGTGCAGCGGGCGATTGACCTGCTGACGCTGGTGGGGATCCCCGATCCGGCTTCGCGTCTTGACGTCTATCCGCACCAGCTTTCCGGCGGTATGAGCCAGCGCGTGATGATCGCGATGGCCATCGCCTGTCGGCCAAAGCTGCTGATTGCCGATGAGCCCACGACGGCGCTGGATGTGACCATCCAGGCGCAGATCATCGAGCTGCTGCTGGAGCTGCAGCAGAAAGAGAATATGGCGCTGATCCTGATCACCCACGATCTGGCGCTGGTGGCCGAAGCGGCGCACAAAATCATCGTCATGTACGCGGGGCAGGTGGTGGAAACCGGCGACGCGAAGGATATCTTCCGCGCGCCTCGCCACCCCTATACGCAGGCGCTGCTGCGCGCGCTGCCGGAGTTCGCTCAGGATAAAGCGCGTCTTGCCTCGCTGCCGGGCGTGGTGCCGGGCAAATACGACCGTCCGAGCGGCTGTCTGCTCAACCCGCGCTGCCCCTATGCGACCGACAAATGCCGCAGCGAAGAACCTGAGCTGAACCTGCTTAACGGCGGTCGCCAGTCGAAATGTCATTACCCACTTGATGATGCCGGGAGGCCTGGGCTATGAGTACGCATGAGGCCACCACGCAACAGCCTCTGTTGCTGGCCACCGATTTGAAAAAATACTATCCGGTGAAGAAGGGGCTCTTCACGCCGGAACGCCTGGTCAAGGCGCTGGACGGCGTCTCGTTTACCCTTGAACGCGGTAAAACGCTGGCGGTAGTGGGGGAGTCCGGCTGCGGTAAATCCACGCTCGGTCGTTTGCTGACGATGATTGAAATCCCCACCGGCGGCGAGCTCTATTACCAGGAACAGGACCTGCTTAAGCACGATCCGCAGGCGCAGAAGCTGCGCCGGCAGAAAATCCAGATTGTGTTCCAGAACCCCTACGGTTCGCTGAACCCGCGTAAAAAGGTGGGGCAGATTCTGGAAGAGCCGCTGCAGATCAACACCAGCTTGAGCAAAGAGCAGCGCCGGGAGAAGGCGCTGGCGATGATGGCCAAAGTGGGCCTGAAAACCGAGCACTATGACCGCTATCCGCATATGTTCTCCGGCGGCCAGCGTCAGCGTATCGCCATTGCCCGCGGTCTGATGCTTGACCCGGACGTGGTGATCGCCGACGAACCGGTTTCCGCGCTGGACGTTTCGGTGCGCGCGCAGGTGCTGAACCTGATGATGGATTTACAGCAGGATCTGGGGCTTTCTTACGTCTTTATCTCCCACGATCTGTCGGTTGTGGAGCATATCGCTGATGAAGTGATGGTGATGTATTTAGGCCGCTGCGTGGAGAAAGGGACGAAAGATCAAATCTTCAACAACCCGCAGCATCCGTACACGCAGGCGCTGCTGTCGGCAACGCCGCGTCTGAATCCGGATGACCGCCGCGAGCGCATCAAGCTCACCGGCGAGCTGCCGAGCCCGCTGAATCCGCCGCCGGGCTGCGCGTTTAACGCCCGCTGCCGTCGCCGTTTCGGCCCGTGCACCCAGCTTCAGCCGCAGCTGAAGGACTACGGTGGCCAGCTGGTAGCCTGCTTTGCGGTCGACCAGGATCAGAACGGCGAGAAGCCCCTGAGCTGATTCAGGCAATCGATAATCAAAGCCGAAGCCTGTGCTTCGGCTTTTTTTTAACCATAACTCAGCACTGTTGGAACAACCGACAACGAACAATACTGGCATTTTACGCCACAACCATTGCTATCTCGGGAGTCCGGGATAACTACATGAATGTATTTTACTTTATCTTGATTGTTTCTTTAGCCGGAGCAAATTAACAGCAAAAGCGATGCATAAAACTGTTCCTTGTTGTTCGGTCAACGCTTTATATTCCTGGTTTTTGGCTAACATCCTGAGCTATTTATTTTGGACGGGAACAATATTTTATTATTTTAATTAAGCGCGGTAAGTGATTTCTAAACGCCTTAAAAAATATTAAAATGTATTCTCTTTAGCCTTCCCCTGGCGTGTATTACGCCATTTTTTAAAATTCAGACAGTATAAAAAACTACGATCTGCTAATAGCCTGGCAGGCTGCGGGGGGATTGACGGCGCAGCCGCCCAAAAAATGGGGCTATCATTTTGAAAAAGAACTGTTAGTGTAACCTCACTACCACTATGGAATTACACCAGCCTGACCTATCCAAAATAATCAAAACGCGACTAAAGTTAGCGTATTGTGACGGCCGTAACGCCGGGTAAATGCCCAAAAAACAACAAATTAAACTACGCTTTAGTGGCGTGGGATGACAATTAAAACAGATTAAATATGACGTATTTAAATCATGAGGTTATCTATGAACCATTATGATGATTTGCAGCGCTTCAAGGAAAAGACGCGGACACACAGTCTAAAATTTAAGGACCTCTCATCAGAAGCCGCCGCCGGCGAAAAAGGGGATTGGGTTATTCTCAATCAACTTATTCCGGCGGAGGAAGCGTCTTCTTTGGCCATGGGTGGGTCAGTTTCCTTACCTCTGCCGCAGCGGGTTCCTGCCGATATGTTTCACAAGGTGGAGCCTGCGGCCGTTCAGGCTCCCCCAGCGCCCTCTTTGGCTGCACCGTCCCTGATTATCCCGCCCTCCGCGCCGCAGCCCGCCCCCCTGACGGACATTGCTGCTGCGGCGGCCGTAGAGCCTGCTCTGCCGCAAAGCCTGGCAGCGGCTGCGCCCGCCCCCCAGCCGGCGGTTTCTCAGGCTGCTGCGCAGCCGGTACCGGTCAGCGTCCCTGCTCCGGCAGTCAGGCCTCGTCCGGCGGCCGCGCCGACGACGGAGGGTTTTGCCCATCTTTTTGCGGCCAAAACCGCGCAGCCGGTAGCAAAAGATAAAGATCAGTCACTGAAATCACTCCTGGAGAGGATTGCGACATGCCGTTGATCTGCGTGTGTTCACCGAAAGGCGGCGTAGGAAAAACGACCCTGGCGGCAAATCTGGCCTGGGCGCTGGCCCGCGCAGGTAGCAAAGTTCTGGCCCTTGATTTTGATGTGCAGAACGCCCTGCGCCTGCATTTTGGCGTCCCCCTCAGCGACGAGCGCGGCTATGTCGCGAAAGCGCTGGAGCTCCATGACTGGAGCCAGTGCGTATTAAGCGCCGGCAGCAATATTTTCGTCTTGCCCTACGGCGACGTGAGCGACGCGCAGCGGCAGGCCTTCGATGAACGCCTGAGCCATGACGAGCATTTCCTGACCCGCGGCCTGGCGGCATTACTCAATTATCCGGGACTGATTACTATTGCCGACCTGCCGCCGGGCCCTTCGCCCGCGCTAAAGGCGCTCACTTCGCTTGCCGATATGCATCTGGTACCGCTGCTGGCGGATACCGCCTCGACGTCCGCGCTGGCGCACGTGGAAAAGCAGCGTCTGACCGGGGGCGAACTCAACCATAAACTCGGACACTATTTTGTGATCAACCAGAGCGATAACCGTCGCCAGGTCAGTCGCGATGTTACGGCGTTAATGGAAGAAAAGCTGGGCGATCGTCTGCTGGGCATCATCCATCGTGATGAAAGCGTGGTGGAAGCGAATGCTTCCCAGAAGTCGATCCTGGACTTTAACTCCTCCTCCGCAGCCGCCTTTGATATTGAAATTATTGCCAAAAAAATCTCTGCGCAGTTGGGTATCAATATTGGTGACGGCAAGGTGCATAGCCAGCCTCGCAGGTCAGGGCTTTAATTTAATTGCAGGGCTGCTGAATGAAAAAGACGCTTTTCTGGTTGCTGGTACTGGTACTTTCGCCCATTGCCGTGCTGGTGGTGATCACGCCGATGGACAGCCAAAAGCAGTATATTTTTGGCCTGCTGAGCATCGGTATTCTCTTTGTGATGGGGTTCAGTAAAAACCGCAGCGTTTCCGTCATCATGGTGGTGACATCGCTGCTGATGTCGACCCGTTATATGTATTTCCGTTTAACGCAGACCCTGCATTTTAACTCCACCATCGAAGCGATTCTGGGGATGGGGCTGTTTCTGGCGGAAGTCTATATCTGGGTGATGCTGCTGCTTAACTACCTGCAAACGGTCTGGCCGCTAAAGCGTGAAATTGTCCCGCTGCCGGATGATATGAGCAAATGGCCGACGGTGGATATCTATATTCCCAGCTATAACGAACCGCTTGAGGTGGTGCGTGATACGGTGCTGGCTGCGCAGTGTATTGATTATCCAAAAGATAAATTAAAAATCTATTTGCTGGATGACGGTAAGCGCAATGAATTCGCGGTATTCGCCGCCGACGTTGGGGTTGGGTATATCACCCGTAACGATAACAAACACGCCAAGGCGGGCAACCTCAACCACGCGATGACGTTGACCCACGGCGAGCTTATCTGCGTTTTTGATTGCGACCACGTGGCAACCCGCGTCTTTTTGCAGGCGACGGTGGGCGGATTCCTCAACGATCCGATGCTGGCGCTGGTGCAGACGCCGCACTACTTCTATTCGCCGGACCCTTTTGAGCGCAACCTCTCCGTGGGCCGCAATATTCCCAACGAAGGGATGCTGTTTTATGGCCCGATTCAGCAGGGGAACGACAACTGGAACGCGACCTTTTTCTGCGGCTCCTGCGCCGTCATTCGCCGCGCCGCGCTGGAGCAGATCGGCGGCTTTGCGGTAGAGACCGTGACCGAAGATGCCCATACCGCGCTGAAGTTCCAGCGCCTGGGCTGGAAGTCGGCGTTCCTTGATATTCCTCTGGCGGCCGGCTTAGCCACCGAACGTCTGGTGGTGCACGTGATTCAGCGTACCCGCTGGGCGCGCGGGATGACGCAAATATTCCGTCTGGATAACCCGCTACTGGGCCGTGGGCTGACGTTCCAGCAGCGCCTGTGCTATCTCAGCGCCATGCTCTATTATCAGTTCGCCCTGCCGCGGGTGGTCTTTGTCACCGCACCGCTGGCCTACCTGCTGTTCAACCTGAATATCATCTACTCCTCGGCCAGCCTGATTGTCTCCTACGCGCTGCCGCATCTGTTCCTCGCGATCTATGTCGGCTCGCGCATGAACGGCCGCTATCGTTACAGCTTCTGGGGCGAAATTTACGATATCGTGCTGGCGTTCCACCTGGTGCTGCCGACGCTGGTGACCATGATTTTCCCCAAACGCGGGAAATTCAACGTGACCGATAAAGGCGGCCTGCTGGACGTGGGCTACTTCGACTTTACCGTCGTCAGACCGCACCTGGTCGTCGCCTGTCTGCTGGGCCTGGGGGTGGTGGTCGGTATCGTCCGCGCCATCGGTCACGACTACTTTGGCTCAGACCCGAACGTTATCGCGCTGAACGTCGGCTGGGGGATTTACAGCCTGATCTTCCTGCTGGCCGCCATTGCCGTGGCGCGCGAAACCCGTCAGGTGCGAAAAACGATTCGTATTGATGTCGATATTCCGGTGCTGATCCACTACACCAGCGGCATTGTCTCCCGCAGCCACACCGCGGACCTGTCCATGGGCGGCTGCCGCGTAAGCGCGCCGGATAAGCGTCACCTGCAGGATGAAATCGAAGAGATTGAGCTGATTCTCCAGTCCGGCGCGATTTCGATCCCGGTGCGCCAGGTCACCGCTGACGACCAGTTTATTCGTCTGCAATTTGATGAAAATATTCAGCTCTCCCGCCGCCGCGAGCTGGTGCGCGTGGTGCTGGCCCGCGCCGATGCGTGGATTAACCCGCCGCGCCCGCAGGACAACCCGTTCCGCTCTTTTGCCACCATTTTGCGCTGCGTATTCGAACTGTTCTGGCTGACGTGGAAGACGCGCCGTAGCCAGCGTCGTCAGCCGCCTGCGGCGAATCCCGCGCAGGAGGACGGCAGCCTATGAAACGTTTAACGACGCTTGCGCTGCTGGCCGGTATGCTCTCTGCGCCAGCGCTGCATAGCGAGGAAACGCCCCCGGACGCATTGCCGCCGCTTAATTTTCCGCTACCTGATGCGCAAGCCAGCGGCGCGTCGGCGCCTGCCAGCGAGTCGAATTCGCCCGCCACGACGGAGCCCGCGCCGGCAAACGTCCCTCAGCCGGCTTCGCTACCCGCGATGCCGTCGCCGGTTGCCTCTGGGGTCGCTGATACGGTGCCGCTAACGCCGATTGTCGGCGGAGACCTGAACCTCATGCAGATGGGCATGCCGGACGGTATCATCCTTAGCGGTGGACAAAACCAGGGCGGCGCCAGCTTTACGCTGCCCTCCGATCAGGTGGTCACCCACGCCCAACTGATGCTGGATGTTAAGGTCTCGCCGGAGATGGCGTCCCGCAACGCCACGCTGCAGTTAATGCTCAACGGCCAGCCGCTCGGCACGCTGCCGCTGGGCGCGGACGGCGAGGAGATCTCGCACTATCAGCTGGATATTCCGGCGGCGCTGATGGTCTCCAGCAACAACCTGAGCTTTAAGATTAACGACGGCGATGCAATGCAGTGCCGGCTCGATATTCACGACACCTCGCGGGTGACCATTTTGCCCGCCTCCCACTTTAGCTGGGAGAGCCAGCAGCTTAATATCAGCAACGATTTAGGCCATTTCCCGCGCCCGTTTTTCGACAGCATGCAGATGACGCCGGCGGATATCGCTATCGCGTATCCGGAGAAACCAACGGCGGATATTTTCAGCGCTGCGGCGCTGGTGTCGTCATGGCTGGGTATTCAGGCCGATTATCGCGGTATCGCTTTTGACGCGCTGCGCGATCGCCTGCCCGAGAAGCACGGTATTATCATCGGTCACCCTGGCGATCGGGTGGGCGGCCTGACGCTACCGCAAACCGACAAGCCGCTGCTGCGGATCGTTGAGAACCCCGGCAATCCGGCCTATAAGCTGCTGCTCATCGTCGGCCAGAACGACGCGGCGCTGCGGATGGCCGCCTGGCGACTGACCCGCGGCGATTTCGCCCCGCAGACGGCCAGCATGGATGTTGATCCGCAGACGATAGCCGTCAGCAAGCCGTACGATGCCCCGCGCTGGATCGCCACCGATCGGCCGGTAAAAATCAGCGAGCTGATCCGCCAGGATCAAAGTATGACCGTCAGCGGCGTATGGCATGAACCGCTGCGCGTGGCCTTCCGCGCCGCGCCGGACCTCTACCTGTGGGATGGCGAAACCATACCCCTGCAGATCGGCTACCGTTTCCCGTCGGAGAGCTGGATTAACGAGGATAGGTCGCTGCTGAGCGTGACGCTCAACAACACCTTCCTCAACAACCTGCCGATGAATAAACAGGGTCCGCTGGAGAAGCTCTGGCGTCACCTGGGCGGCGACGCGCGTCAGGAACGGTTCACTATCCCGCTGGCGCCGTATCTGATTTACGGCGATAACCAGCTCTCGCTCTATTTCAATCTGGTGCCGAAGGACAGCGCGCCCTGTTCAGTTCTGCTGAACAGCACGATTAAAAGCCGCATCACCGACGACTCGTGGATCGATTTGAGCGGTACGCGGCACTTCTCGTTGTTGCCGAATCTTTCCTATTTTGTCGGCGCGTCGTTCCCGTTCTCCCGGTTGGCGGATTATTCGCAAACCACGCTGCTGCTGCCGGAACAGCCTTCGGAAACGCAGGTCGCGACGATGCTGAATCTGGCCGCCCGTTCGGGTAATTCGACCGGTAAAGCGCTGGCCAATAACCGCGTGATGCTGGGCGTTCCTGACGACGGCGCGAATGCGCTGTTCCTGCGCGATCGCGATGTCCTGGCGGTGAGCGCCCTCGATCAGAAAGCGTTTAATCAGCGCCTGCTGGCCGATTCTCCCTATCAACCGGTCGATAACCTGCTGAGCGTACGTGAACCGGCGCTATGGACAAAAATTCAGCGCAGGCTGAGCGGCGACTGGGCCTCCGACGGCGTGGATGCCGATCGCTATTTCTCTTCCAGCAGCGCCTGGCGCGGGTTTATTAGCTATCGCTCGCCGTGGAACCCGCAGCGGGTGGTCGTGGTGGCGATGGCCAGCAGCGACGATCAGCTGGCGAAACTGGAAGACGATCTTAATTCACCGCGCATCAATGCCGGTATTCGCGGCGATACGGCGGTGATTACCAGCGACAACGGCGTGCGTAGCTTCCAGGTCAGTACGCCGTTCCCCAGCGGCCAGATGCCGTGGTACATGATGGCGGTGTGGTATGCCAACCAGCACTCCGGCCTGCTGGCGGTGCTGGGGTTAATCGCCACGTCCATTCTGGGTCTGGCGCTGACCGCGATGTTCAAACGTCATGCCCGCAAGCGCCTGGAGTCGGGAGATAGCCAATGAAAAGAGTCGGTAAAATGAATACGAAGGCGGCCCGTCAATTTTCCACGCTGTGCCTGTCCGGCGCGCTGACGCTTGGCGCCTTCGGCGAGGCGCAGGCGGCGGGTAACGATGCGGCGCTGCAGGCGCTGTTTGCGCAGGCCAACTACTGGCACGAAAAATCGCACGACGAGCTGGCGATGGAATCGCTGCAAAAAGTGTTATCGGTGGATGCCAACAACGCTCAGGCGCTGTACCTGATGGCGCTGTGGGCGCAGCAGGGGGGCAACCTGCAGGCCGCGGCCCAGTGGCGGGCGCGACTGGAGAAAGCGGCGCCCAACAGTCCCGGCTTGCAGGATCTGGATAGCGCCAAAAAAATGGCGCAGGTCCCGCAGGGGCAGCTCAATCTGGCCAGACAGCAGGCGCGCAGCGGCAACGTGCCTGCCGCGCTGGCGACCTGGCGGAGTATGTTCAACGGCAGCGTTCCGCCTTCCGGACTGGCGGCGGAATACTACATGACGATGGCCAGCGACAAATCGCTCTATCCGCAGGCGTTGAGCGAACTGCGTCAGTACGTCGCTCAGCATCCGCAGGAAAACGGGCCGCGCGTGGCCCTGGGCAAGGCGCTGACCTGGCGCGAAGAGACCCGCCGGGAAGGGATCGCCATGCTGGAGCCGATGGCCAGCGGCAGCAAAGAAGCCGATGCGGGACTGCGTCAGGCGCTGCTGTGGATGGGGCCGCAGCCGGGAGATGAGCCGTTTTACGATACCTGGATGCAGCGCCACCCGCAGGATAGCGAAGTGCAGAACTACTTCCGCGAACGGCGCAGCGGCCAGGCGCGCGGTCAGGGTTACGCTGATCTGAACAGCGGCAATACCGCCGCGGCGAAGCAGCAGTTTGAACAGGTCCTGCAAACCAATCCGCAGGATGCTGACGCGCTTGCCGGGATGGGCTATATCGCCCAGCGCAGCGGCGATTTTCAGGCGGCCTCTCAGTATTTGGGCCGGGCGGCGGATCTCGGCGGCGAGGGCTCTGAAACCCGGCGTCAGCAGGCAGGGGATGCGCTATTTTACGGCCAGCTTGCTCAGGCGCAGCAGGCCTATAAGCAAGGCAACATTAGCCAGGCGCTGGCGCTCTCCGCGCCGCTGGCGCAGCAGAGCGGGACGCAGGGCTCGGCGGCGAAGCTGTTCCGCGCCGACGTTCTGCGCCACAACAAAGACCTGCCCCAGGCCGAACAAACGCTGCGGGTGCTGCTCAACGAGCAGCCGCAAAATGGCCCCGCCCGGGAGAATCTCTATTACGTTCTGCGTGAACAGAATAAAACCGCAGAAGCCCAGTCGATGCTGCGAACGCTGCCGGAAAGCCTGCAGCAAAAGCTGCAGCCGCGCGTGGTCACCGGGACGCCGGGAGACTCCCTGCGTCGACAGGCCCAGGAGCAGGCCAGCGGCGGTAACGTGTCCGGGGCGATCGCCACGCTGCGCCAGGGCGTTTCTCGCTATCCGGACGATGCGTGGATGCGCCTCGATCTGGCCCGACTGCTGCAAAAATCCGGCAACGACGGCGAGGCGAATGCGATTATGGGCGCCGCGTATCGTCCCGGCGCCAGCAGCAGCTCGCTGTACGCCGCCGCCCTTTTCGCCAGCGAGAACGGCGGCTGGCAGCAGGCGCAAACGCTGCTGGCAAGAATTCCCCCCGCCAGCCAGACCAGCCAGATGCGCGATTTGCACCAGCGGGTGAACTACAACCTGCAGCTGGCGACGGCCGAGGGGTATCTGGCGCAGGGTAATTCCGTCGCGGCGTCCAATACGCTGAGGGCGATGGCCGCGACGCCGCCAAAAGCCCCGGCGGATGTCGGTAAACTGGCGCGTCTGCTGGCCCAGAGCGGCGATGTCACTACCGCGGTATCGCTGGTGCGTAACAATATTAACGGCGGCATCTCCGGCAACGCCGGGGATTACGCCGATCAGGTGACGGTGCTTAACCAGGCTGGCCTGACCAACGAAGCGCAGAGGCTGCTCACCAACCCGCAGCTGCAGGCAAGCAGTACGCCGACGCAGCTGGCCAGCATTCGCAACGGCTATGTGATTAACGACGCGGATCGCCTGCGTGAGCAGGGTAACTACGCGGCGGCGTATGACAAGCTGATGGGCGCCATGCAGAGCGACCCGCAAAATACCGACCTGATGTTCGCCATGGCGCGTCTCTATCAGAGCGGCAAAATGAATAAAGAGGCCGGGGTCGTCTATGACTACCTGATGACCCGCGATACGCCGACCCAGGACGCGCGCAGCGGGGCTATTGATGTCGCGCTGTCGGCGGGCGATAACGACCGGGCGGCGCAGCTGGCAGGCGGGCTGCGCCCGGATAATTCGCCGGACCGTTTGCTGCTGCTGGCGCGCGTGGCCGAATCGCAGGGCCATCATCAGCAGGCGATGACCTATCTGCGCAGCGCTCGCGGCAGGCTGCTGGGGTTACAGAGCAGCAACGGTACGCAAACGCCGACCGTGGGCGGCGTGCTGGCGGCGGATAATCCGTTCGTCGGCGTCTCGCGCACGCCGGCGGCGACGCGTACCGCCTCCAGCTACGGGCAATATATGCCGTGGCAGGTTTCTCAGGTATCGACGGGCGATGGCAGCACGCTGCCGGGGATCCAGCGCACCGATCTGCCGGTCGAAACCGCGCAGACCCGGATGCTGCGCCAGGTGGATACCATGATGGAGACGTTGCAGGAAAAAACCGGCACCTGGCTGCAGGGGGGCATGGAGGTTCGCGGCCGCGATGGCGAATCCGGCACCAGTAAGCTGACCGAAATCAAAACCCCGCTGACCTGGTCCTCCTCGCCGTTCGGTGATTCGCGTTTCGACTTTACCGTGACGCCGATTACGTTGAACGCAGGGACGGCAACCGGTGACGCCTGGCGGCGCTATGGCGCGAATCCGCTATCAAACGCGGTCTCCAATATGATTTCCACCGCCACCAGCGAGCAGGCGGCGATTGCGGCGATGACCGCTACCGAGCGCACGACGTACTTTGCCAACAATCCGGGGGCGGAGACCTTGAGCGGTCTCGGCACGCTGAATGCTTCAGACTTTAACGCTACCACCAGCAGCGGCATGGAAAACCTGGCGAAGCTGGGCGCTTACGATTCCGGGCAGGTCGCCAGCTATCTGGCTTCTTCAAATCTGAAACCTAACGTTGATCGAGCCAGCGGCTCAACCGATTCACAAAAAGCCAACGGCGTGGCGCTGGCGCTGGCGCTGAGCGGCGACGAATATCGCGTCGATATCGGCAGCACGCCGCTGGGTCAGGATCTGAATACCATTGTGGGCGGCGTGAAGTGGTCGCCGAAGCTGACTAACTATCTGTCGCTGATTTTTACCGGCGAGCGTCGTTCGCTGACCGACAGCCTGCTCTCCTGGGTGGGGCTGAAGGATTCCTACTCCGGCAAAACCTGGGGTCAGGTGACCAAAAACGGCGGTACCCTGCAGCTCAGCTATGACGACGGCGATGCCGGTTTCTACGTCGGCGGCGGGGGCTATAGCTACCTGGGACAAAACGTCGCCAGCAATACCAGCATCAACGCCAACGCCGGGGTTTATCTGCGGCCTTACCACGATGAGTATCGTCAGCTGCAGACCGGGCTGAGTATGAGCTACATGGATTACTCGAAAAACCTGAGCTACTTCACCTACGGACAAGGGGGCTACTTCAGCCCGCAGAACTACGTCAGCGTGTCGCTGCCGGTAAGCCTGACGGAGAAATATGATAACTGGACGATGAAGCTTGGCGGTTCGGTGGGGTATCAATCTTACAGCCAGGATAAGAGCGCCTATTTCCCGACCAACGCCGAGTGGCAGCAAACGCTCGAGACCGCTGTGAGCAACGGTTTTGCCAAAGAGGCCTACTATTCAGCCACCTCGAAGAGCGGCATCGGCTATACCCTGCGCGCCGGCGCGGATTACAAAGTCAATAAACAGATGACGCTCGGCGGCCAGGTGGGTTATGACACCTTCGGCGATTACAACGAGAGCACCGCCGGCCTCTATATCCGCTACATGCTGGGAGATCGCTGATCGTGACGGACAATAATAATGCGCTGGTAATGGCCTGGTTTCAGCAGCAGCAAACCCCTGCCGGGTGGTTCGATCTGCTGCTGATTATGGTTGATGGCATGGTCAATAACGCGGGCGAGCTGGAGAGCCAGCCCTTTCTGCGGCAAATGGGCGAGGCGCTGGCCGATGAGCATCCGCTACCGGAGTCGGAAACGCTCGGTGAGCTGGAAGCCAATATGAATGCGCAGCTAAGCCGGTTTCAGTGGGGCGTAGTGAGCGTTGAGGTTAGCGATGACGGCCTGCGGTTACGCCATCAGGCGCTGCCGGTGAGCCGCGATGAAGCGCGCCGCGTCCGCTGGTGTAATGCGTTTTGTGCCATACTCGAGGGGCTTTATTCCCGCTGGCTACAGGGACAGGGCGGCGCGGCGCACGTGGTGTTACAGCGCGAGCGGCTGTTTTCGGTCTCTGACGTTCAGTTTCTTTACTTCCATCCCTGAAGGGTGAATTTATGTCCTTGCGTGCTTTAGCGACAGTCGTGGTGACGACGGTGATGATGCTTCCCCACGCGTGGGCCGATACGGCGTGGGAAAGCTATAAATCGCGTTTTATGATGCCGGACGGACGCATTATTGATACCGGCAACGGCAACGTCTCCCATACCGAAGGGCAAGGTTTTGCCATGCTGTTAGCGGTGGCTAATAACGATCGCCCCGCCTTTGACAAGCTATGGCAGTGGACCGATAAAACCCTACGTAACAAAGATAACGGGTTGTTTTACTGGCGCTATAACCCGGTGGCGCCCAATCCGGTGGCGGACAAAAACGATGCCACCGATGGTGATACCCTGATTGCCTGGGCGCTGCTGCGCGCGCAGCAGCAGTGGCATGAAAAATCCTACGGCAGCGCGTCGGATGCGATAACCGCTTCGCTCCTGAAGTCTACGGTGGTCACGTTTGCCGGTCGTCAGGTGATGCTTCCGGGCGCAAAGGGATTCTATCTCAACGACCACCTGAATCTTAACCCCTCCTACTTTATCTTTCCGGCGTGGCAGGCCTTCGCCGCGCGTACGCATCTAACCGCCTGGAGAAAGCTGCAGAGCGATGGCCAGGCGCTGCTGGGAAACATGGCGTGGGGGAAATCGCAGCTTCCCAGCGACTGGGTGGCCTTAAGAGCGGACGGTAAGATGGAGCCGGCAAAAGAGTGGCCGACGCGAATGAGCTTCGATGCGATCCGTATTCCGCTGTATGTCTACTGGAGTGACTCGAAAAGCAGCCTGCTGACGCCGTGGAAAAACTGGTTCCAGCGCTATCCGCGTCCGCAGACGCCGGCGTGGATAAACGTGAATACCGATGAAGTGGCGCCGTGGTTTATGACCGGCGGGCTGCTGGCGGTACGCGATTTAACCCTTGGCGAAGCGCAGGCCGATCCGCAGATTACGCCCCAGGACGACTATTACTCCGCCAGCCTGAAGCTGCTGGTATGGCTGGCAAATAAAGACCAGGCGTAAACTATGGAATGCGCCTCGAATAACGCAGTCGAGCCGGGTGCTGAAATCTGAAGGGCGCCGTAGAATCGTCGGCAAGCCGGGCTTGCCCGGTGAGGCGCAATGTTGCGGGGGCTTGAACCCCGGCGGCAGAGATGAATTGGTTGCTGGAAAGAGAAAACCCCCGCACGTTGTTTGGTATCAACCTGGCAACGTATCGGGGGCTACTCTCAAACCTGAACAATTTGAGGATAGCCGCGAACGGTTGCCATTGCAACAAGGCGGCTGTATGACGCTCGCTCAGTTGGGCCTGGTGCTGTGGGACGATCTGGCGGCTCCGGTGATTGCTGGCATTCTGGTCAGCATTATCGTGAGCCGGATGGATAACCGGAAGTAGCCGGGCGGTGGGTATCTGCCTGCCTTAGTGGCAGCATGCGCCCGAACGGGGCCGCAGGGGTAACAACCTGCGGCCTTTTTCGTTGTATTGCTGCAACAAAAAAGTTTCCTGGAATGCGTCTCGCACCGCGCGTAATGGCGGAGTGCGGGTACCCGATCGGGCCAGTAGAATCGTCAGCAAGCCGGGCTCGCCCGGTGAGGCGCAATGTTGCGGGGGCTTGAACCCCGGCGGCATCGATGGATGGGTTGCTGGAAAGAGAAATCCCCCGCACGTTGTTTGGTATCAACCTGGCAACGTATCGGGGGCTAATCTCGAACCTCAACAATTCGAGAATAGCCGCGAACGGTTGCCATTGCAACAAGGCGGCTGTATGACGCTCGCTCAGTTGGGCCTGCTGCTGTGGGACGATCTGGCGGCTCCGGTGATTGCTGGCATTCTGGTCAGCATTATCGTGAGCCGGATGGATAACCGGAAGTAGCCGGCCGGTGGGTATCTGCCTGCCTTAGTGGCAGCATGCGCCCGAACGGGGCCGCAGGGGTAACATCCTGCGGCCTTTTTCGTTTATTGCGGATAAGGGACCCAACTGCCGCCGTTCAGCTGAACATACGGTTTCCCCTGGTATTGAATGACGATGGCGTTGGAGTTTTCCGACACCGCCGCGCTCTGCGGCAGGTTGGCAATATACTGCTGCCAGTTGATGTCGTTTTCGTCAAACATCTTGCCGTCGAGGGCGCGGACCACCAGCTCAGAAATCGCCAGGTAGCTGCTTGGCTGGTTAATGATAATCGGCGCATCGGGGTGTCTTGCCTTAATGCCGAAAAATTTCACCGCCGCCGGTACGTTGGTAATGGATGGGCTGGGAATATCGCGCAGGCCGGAAACCTGCATTTTGTCGCCTTTCAATGCCGCACCGTGTTCCGGTACGACGATGACCAGCACCTTACGCCCCGATCTCTCCAGTTCGGTGAAGAAATTATCCAGCTCATCGAAGAACTTCTGCGCACGGGCTTTATAGTCCGCGGTTTTGCTCTGGCCCGGATAGTGGTTACCGTCATGCAGCGGCAGCGTGTTGTAGAAGGTCGCCGTGCGCGGCGTATTCAGCTTATCCAGCGACTGCAGCCAGCGGTTCAGCGTCGCCTGGTCGTCATAGACCGGAGAGCCGTCAAAGCCCTGCAGAATGACCGGCAGGCCGCTTTGATCCATCAGCGGGCTCTGGATCCCGCCCAGCGAGCGAAGCTCCTTCAGGAAGTCGCCGAAGATACCGTTGTGGCCGAGCATCAGCTGCTGGGTGAAGCCCAGCTTCGCCAGGTTTTCAAACAGATAGCATTCGCTGCCCGATGGCTGATAAAGGTTCGCATGAGAGAGCTGGCCGCAGCTGGCGCGCAGCAGACGCGCCGCCGCCGGCCCGCTGTAAGAGGTCGCCGAGTTAAAGTTTTTGAACAGCAGGTCGAAATGCTTCCACAGCGGATGATCCATCAGCCCGGCCGCTTCAATATCCGACCATGAGAGCGAGCAGATGTTGATTATCAGCACATCAAACGGCTGGGCATCGGCCGGAAGCGCATCCGGGAAAGTGGTTTTACGTTTTTGCTCAGAAGCGTAAAAGGCATTCAGCCAGTTGGTGAGATTGGCCGACGTCGGCGGCTCGGTCTGCGGCGGAATATCGTTATTCGCCGGCGCAGTATTGGTCGCGATGGCCGTTCCGCCGGCCGTATTAACGGCGGTGTTCGCCGCCGCGGTCGTCGGCTGACCTGCCGGCCAAAGGCTGAAAGAGGGCAGCAGCGGACTGACCACCAGCCAGACCACGATCGCCGAGACGAAAACCGTCACTCGTAGCCACTGGCTGATAAACAGCCACAGGACCAGCAGCACGAAGAACGCGCCGACCATATTCCAGTTAATAAAGCGGGTCACCAGATCCCAGATATAGTCGGCGCTAAAACCGGCAATCTGCGAGCCCTGGCTGGCAATGCTTTCCGGGCCGGGCAGCCAGGTGTCGTGCCAGAACAACATAAAACCCAGCGGGATTGCTATCCAGTGGCGGATACGGTGCAGCTTATACTGCGGAATTGGCACCAGCAGGAAGGCCAGAAACACCAGGTTTAACATGGGATGAAAATTGAGGTATCCGCCCCATAGCAATGCGAACTTCACCAGAAAGTAGAAGTTCCAGCCAGATAAGCCTCGCCAGTACCGCCAAAGCGGAAGCGACGCGGTGGGTGTTTTGGGTTTGGTCATTTCGTTGATTTGCCTTGCCTGGATGTCGCTTCCCGGCGCAGCACGCCAGCCGGTTTGACATAACGGGGTTTAAAGAACATCAGTCTTAATGTGGTGCGAATACGCCGCTGGTAGTGGCGCGTCAGGTATCCCAGCGGGAAGAACAGCAGGGCGCACAGGACGACCAGCTGAATAATATCGGCGATAGACATCATAAGGTTGGCTCCCCATCAATGGACAGACGGTGCGCCTCGGGGTTGCGCCGCCAGCTTCGCCCGTCATGGGTGGCGTTGATGGTTTCATTTTTGCCAAGCGAAATGGGCAGCGGCGTGTTCCAGTTCTCCGGCAGAATCCCGCGCATCTGCATGATTTCAGCCGTTATTTGCTTATCTTCAAACCAAATCATACGGTTAGAAAAAATATCGCCGGTTGGTAAAGGGAAAATATGGTTTAACGCGGTATCCAGGTCGTTCACCCGGCAAAATGACAGAAACAGCACCAGGCGGTTGTTGCCGATGGTCATAATGTCGCCCATACGGTTGGGCTTACACAGCGTCAGCGCCTGCTCTACGCGCAGGCCGGGCGCCGGGCGCAGCGCCACCATTACGCCTTTGCCATCGGCGGGCAGCATGGTGTTGGCCATAATATTGTGCACCGCTTCGCAGAAGTCCCCCCATTTCTGGTAGCCGCGCAGTTTTAGCGGCTGGCTCCAGGTCAGCAGAGTATTAAAATCTTCCGGGATATGGCGAGTAAACTGCTGTTTTTGAACGCTTTCTATAAGCGTGAGGCAGCGGGATAACGGCGCGCCGCTGGGAATAACCATATTGGCGCCGCTGCTCAGCAGCAGGCGTTCATCGGTGGCGCGCAGGCTCGGCGTTTGCTCGCGGACGACGATTTTTAACGCGCTGCCGCGCTGGCGGCGCAGGGTATGGATATAGCGTCCCAGCTGTTCAATCTGTTCGTTCTGGGTAATGGAGAAGATCAGCGTTGCCGCCTGCGCCATCCTCCCGGCGTTGAAAACGGCGTCGTTGGTATCGAACAGCGTCCAGTATTCGGATAGCGCGGGGGCACCTTCCAGTACGCGCAGATTGCTAAGAATGACTTTTTCGTCGCTGCGCGGTTGCACCACCGTTTCTTCATCCTGCGCCAGCCGCCAGCCGTTTTCATCCTGAAGAACAATGAGCTGCTGCCGGGCGCTGATGCCTTTTTCACTCCCCCACCAGGCGATATCGAACAGGTGGTTATCCCCCTGGTAACGAATACTTGCCAGGCCGGAAAGCGAACGGTACTCGCGTAATAAAGGGGAGAGTTGCTTATCGATATCGTGCCCGGAATTAAGTACTAGTAATGAACAACGATGATAATTAGTCCATCGATACGATTTCTCAACCCAATTGCATAAATCATCGCTTTTTATATTCTGCCAGGCATTTTCAGCGCATAGCAGAATAAACAAATAATTGCCAGGTTCGAGGGAACAAACTAAATCGCGGTGCATTTCTTGCAGCCCCTCAGCACGGTTCGGCATGCTAAATAACGCCACCTTTTCTGGCCCGCAATTTTTCTCTAGTTCAATGATTTTATTTGGGTTATCACCCATGACTATCGCCGCAACCTGGCTCTGTTTATCCTGGGCCGCCAGCGTATGGTTGAGCAGGCTTACCGCGTCGGCATAGCGGTCGACATTCAGCCACCATACTCCACCCACGGGCATATGGCGTACTTCGTCCCATAATGATGAAATACCCAAAGAATATACGATATCCACGGCGTCCCTCGTGAGACTTGATTTACACTTGATTAGTTTACTAGCGAAAGCGTCAGAGTAAACCTAACATTGAAATTAAAGGACATCAGTTTTAGCATGTAAACATATTTTAAGGATGATCTTACGCCTCTCGGTTTAATTTATTGTATTTTCCAACGGACAGAGAAATGCCAGCAAAAGAGCCTGCTGTACCCACCGATGCGACTTTGGGCTACACGTTTCAAAATGATTTCCTGGCGTTAAGCCGGGCATTTTCCCTGCCTGATATTCACTACCACGATATTTCCCGACGCGAGCAGTTAACCGCGGCGCTAAAACGCTGGCCATTACTGGCTGAATTAGCAGAGAAAAAGTAAGGAAGCCGTCGATGGCGATTCTGGGATTACAGGGCGTGCGCGGCGGTACCGGCACCACGTCGATTACCGCTGCGCTGGCCTGGGCGCTGCAATTACTCGGTGAAACCGTACTGGTGGTGGACGCCAGCCCGGACAACATGTTGCGCTTTTTTTTCAACGTCGATTTCAGCCACAAAGCGGGCTGGGCGCGCGCCACGATCGACGGCAGCGACTGGCGCGACGCCGGTCTGCGCTACACCTCGCATATCGATCTTTTGCCCTTTGGGCAGCTGACGCCGGGCGAGCGCGCGAACATTGACCAGCTTCAGCCGACGCTGGCGCCGATGGCTGGGATGGTGCAGAAGCTTCATCAGCAGGGCGATCACCGCTGGCTGCTGATTGACCTGCCGGACGGTTACTCGCCGCTGACCCGCTCCCTCATTGACGTCTGCGACCGCACGCTGGTCATTGTGCATCCGGACGGCAACAGCCATATTCGCCTGCATC
Organism: Klebsiella sp. CN_Kp106; assembly: GCF_040064575.1. Lineage (NCBI taxonomy): Bacteria > Pseudomonadati > Pseudomonadota > Gammaproteobacteria > Enterobacterales > Enterobacteriaceae > Klebsiella > Klebsiella sp. CN_Kp106. The sequence continues at coordinate 23,778 of NZ_JBEAIG010000067.1, forward strand.
AGCAGGCGCTGCCGGTCAATAGCGATATTTTGATTAACGATCTGCGCGTCGGCAGCCAGCTGCAGGAGGATTTGTATCAGCTGTGGCTGGAGAGCCAGCGCCGCATTCTGCCGGTGACTATCCATCGTGATGAGGCGATGGCGGAGTGTCTGGCGGCGAAGCAGCCGCTCGGCGAGTACCGGCAGGACTCTCTGGCGGCGGAGGAGATACTGACGCTGGCCAACTGGTGTCTGCTGCACTACGCCGGGAAGGGGGCGGAATGATTCGCCTGAGCACCCTACTGCTGGCGCCGCCGGTCGGGAAACGGCTGAACGAGCGCTATCGCGACTATCGCCAGCACGGCGCGTCGTGGCTGTCGGCCGCGCTGGGCTGCCTGTGGGCATCTCTGGCATGGGCGTTTATGCCGCTGGAAACGCCGCGCTGGCAGGCTATTCGCGAACGTCACGGCGAGTTTTTCCCGCATATTAATCCGCATCGGCCGCGCCCGCTGGACCCGATTCGCTACCTGCTGCAGTGCGTGTGGCTGCTGGCGACGCGGGTGCCGGAGCCGGATAAAAAGATCAACTGGCGTTCGCTGGCGGCGCTGGAAGGCGTCCAGGGGCGCTATGCCCAGTGGCTGGAAAAGCTGCCGGAAAAGGTTAACGCCCGCACCGGTCACCTGGATAAACATAAAGAGCTGGCTCACCTGTCGCCAAAGCTGCGGCGGCTTATTCTGGGCACGATAACCTTTTTCTCGCTAATCCTCGCGCTGCTCTGTATTACCCAGCCGTTTAATCCGCTCTCGCAGTTTATTTTCCTGCTGCTGCTGTGGGGCGTGGCGCTGCTGGTGCGCCGCATTCCGGGACGCTTTTCGGCCCTGATGCTGATCGTGCTGTCGCTGACCGTCTCCTGCCGCTACATCTGGTGGCGCTACACCTCGACGCTCAACTGGGATGATCCCGTGAGCCTCGTGTGCGGGATAATTCTGCTGTTCGCCGAAACCTACGCCTGGGTGGTGCTGGTGCTGGGGTATTTCCAGGTCGTCTGGCCGCTGAACCGTCAGCCGGTCCCGCTGCCGGAGGATATGGCGCAGTGGCCGACGGTCGATATTTTCGTGCCGACCTACAACGAAGACCTCAACGTGGTGAAAAACACCATTTACGCTTCCCAGGGGATCGACTGGCCGAAGGACAAGCTCAATATCTGGATCCTCGACGACGGCGGGCGCGAAGAGTTCCGCCAGTTCGCCAAAGACGTCGGGGTGCACTACATCGCCCGCACCACCCACGAACACGCGAAAGCCGGGAATATCAACAACGCCCTGAAGTACGCCAAGGGCGAGTTCGTGTCGATTTTTGACTGCGACCACGTGCCGACCCGCTCGTTCCTGCAGATGACCATGGGCTGGTTCCTGAAAGAGAAAGAGTTGGCGATGATGCAGACGCCGCACCACTTCTTCTCCCCGGACCCGTTTGAGCGCAACCTGGGACGATTCCGCAAAACGCCGAACGAAGGCACGCTGTTTTATGGCCTGGTGCAGGACGGGAACGACATGTGGGACGCGACCTTCTTCTGCGGCTCCTGCGCGGTGATCCGCCGCGGCCCGCTGGATGAAATCGGCGGCATTGCCGTGGAAACGGTGACTGAAGACGCCCACACTTCTCTGCGCCTGCACCGTCGCGGGCACACTTCAGCCTACATGCGTATCCCGCAGGCGGCCGGTCTGGCGACGGAGAGCCTGTCGGCGCATATTGGCCAGCGCATCCGCTGGGCCCGCGGGATGGTACAAATTTTCCGCCTTGATAACCCCTTGTTTGGCAAAGGGCTGAAGCTGGCGCAGCGCATCTGCTACGTCAACGCGATGCTGCACTTTCTGTCCGGTATTCCGCGGCTGATCTTCCTGACCGCGCCGCTGGCGTTTCTGCTGCTGCACGCCTATATCATCTATGCGCCAGCGCTGATGATCGCCCTGTTCGTGCTACCGCATATGATTCACGCCAGCCTGACCAACTCGAAGATTCAGGGCAAATACCGCCACTCTTTCTGGAGCGAGATCTATGAAACGGTGCTGGCGTGGTATATCGCGCCGCCGACCTTTGTCGCGTTGATTAACCCGCATAAGGGCAAATTCAACGTGACGGCAAAAGGCGGACTGGTGGAGGACGAGTACGTCGACTGGGTGATCTCTCGTCCCTATATCTACCTCGTGCTGCTGAACCTGGTCGGCGTCGGGGTGGGGATCTGGCGCTTTATGTACGGCCCGGAAAACGAAATCCTGACCGTCTGGGTGAGCATTATCTGGGTGTTCTATAACCTGATTATTCTCGGCGGCGCGGTGGCGGTCTCGGTTGAAAGCAAGCAGGTGCGGCGATCGCACCGCGTGGAGATGTCGATGCCGGCGGCGATTGCCCGCGATGACGGGCACCTGTTCTCCTGTACCGTCCATGATTACTCAGACGGGGGCCTTGGGGTCAAGATTCACGGCGAGGCGCAGGTGCTGGAAAGCCAGCACGTCAAGCTGTTGCTGAAACGCGGGCAGCAGGAGTACGCCTTCCCGGTGCGGGTCGCGCGGGTCAACGGCAGCGAGGTCGGGCTACAGCTGCTGCCGTTAAGCAATCAACAGCATATTGATTTTGTACAGTGTACGTTTGCCCGCGCAGATACGTGGGCGCTTTGGCAGGATAGCTTCCCGGAAGATAAGCCGATGGAAAGCCTGCTGGATATCCTGAAGCTGGGGTTCCGTGGATATCGTCACCTGGCGGAGTTTTCTCCGCCGTCGGTGAAGGTTATTTTCCGCTCGCTCACCATGCTGGTGGCCTGGTTTGTCTCGTTTATTCCGCGCCGTCCGGAACGCGCAGCGGCGACACTCTCGGCAGAACCGGCGATGGCTCAACAATGATGATAATGCGATGAACAGAAAACTCTCTTTGATTTGTGCAGTAGCGGTGGGTATTAGCGGATGGTCTCCCTTCGCTTCGTATGCGGAACCGACGGCGGCGGCGACTCAGGCCGCGCCGACGACGACGGTCCCCGGTATCGCTGGTACGGTGGCGGACAGCCAGCCCACGGCGACGCTTGCCGATCCGGCAGCACCGGTGGTGGTGCTGGATAACGCTCCGACCCGCGACGTGAAGCTGACCTTCGCCAAAATCGCCCCGCCTCCGGGCAGCATGGTGCTGCGCGGCGCGCGTCCCGAGGGGTCGGTCGAGTTCGGCATGCGCAGCGATGAAGTGGTGGCAAAAGCGCTGCTGAATCTCGACTACACGCCCTCTCCGTCGCTGCTGCCGGTGCAGTCGCAGCTGAAGGTGTATCTTAACGATGAGCTGATGGGCGTGCTGCCGGTCACTAAAGAGCAGTTGGGCAAAAAAGTCAGCGCGCAGATCCCTATCGATCCGCTCTATATCACCGACTTTAACCGCGTGCGCCTTGAGTTTGTCGGCCACTATCGCGATGTCTGTGAAAACCCGGCCAGCAGCACCTTGTGGCTGGACGTCGGTCGCGAAAGCTATCTGGATTTAACCTACCAGTCGCTGAACGTGCGCAACGATCTTTCGCATTTCCCGATACCGTTCTACGATTCGCGCGATAACCGCCAGCTGACGCTGCCGATGGTCTTCGCCTCCGCGCCGGATGTCCTGCAGCAGCAGGCGGCGGCCATCGTCGCCTCCTGGTTCGGCAGCAAGGCGGGCTGGCGCGGCCAGCAGTTCCCGGTGCAGTTCAACCAACTGCCGGACCGTAACGCCATTGTGTTTGCGACCAACGATAAGCGCCCTGACTTCCTGCGCGAGCATCCGCCGGTTAAGGCGCCGACGATTGAAATGATCGACCACCCGGATAATCCGTACGTCAAGCTGCTGGTAGTCTTCGGGCGGGATGACAACGACCTGCTGCAGGCGGCGAAGGGGATAGCCCAGGGCAATATTCTGTTCCGCGGCAGCAGCGTGACGGTTGACGATGTCAAACAGCTGCAGGCGCGTAAACCCTACGATGCGCCGAACTGGGTGCGTACCGATCGGGCGGTGACCTTTGCCGAGCTGAAAACCTACGAACAGCAGCTGCAATCCAGCGGCCTGGTGCCGGACTCCATCAACGTAGCGCTGAACCTGCCGCCGGACCTCTACCTGCTGCGCGCCAACGGCATCGATATGAACCTGAACTATCGCTACACCATGCCGCCTATCAAGGACAGCTCGCGCATGGATATCAGCCTGAACGATCGGTTCTTACAGTCTTTCAGCCTCAACAGCTCGCAGGATGTGAATAAGCTGATACTGCGCCTGCCGGTGCTGCAGGGGCTGCTGGACGGCAAAACGGAAGTGACGATCCCGGCATTGCGCCTCGGCGCTATGAATCAGCTGCGCTTCGACTTCCAGTATATGAACCCGATGCCGGGCGGTTCTATCGATAACTGTATTACCTTCCAGCCGGTGCAGAACCACGTGGTGATAGGCGACGACTCGACCATCGATTTCTCGAAGTACTATCACTTTATGGCGATGCCGGATCTGCGCGTATTTGCTAACGCGGGCTTCCCGTACAGCCGGATGGCCGATCTCGCCGATACCCTGGTCGTGGTGCCCAAATCGCCGACCGAGGGCCAGGTTGCCACGCTGCTGGAGACGGCCGGCGGCATTGGCGCGCAAACCGGCCTGGCGGCCATTAACCTGCGCATGACCGACGACGGCAGCCAGATTAAGGACAAAGACGCCGACCTGCTGCTGATTGGCTCCATTCCGCAGGCGCTGAAGGACGACACGAAAATCAACCTGCTGGTTGAAGCGACCAAAAGCTGGGTGAAAACGCCGATGCGCCACTACGATCTGGCCAGCATCTATCCCGATACCGAGGCCAGAACGCCGAATACCCGCACCGACGTCACGTCGACCGGGCCGATGGCGGCGATTATTGGCTTCCAGTCGCCGTACAACGATCAGCGCAGCGTCGTGGCGCTGCTGGCCGACAGCCCGCGCGGCAACGAACTGCTGACCCAGGCGCTTAACGACAGCGGTAAACGCGCGGCGATGTTTGGTTCCGTTGCGGTCATTCGTGAGTCGGGCGTCAACAGCCTGAGGGTGGGCGATATTTACTATATCGGGCACCTGCCGTGGTTCGAACGTATCTGGTTTGCGCTCTCCAGCCATCCGGTGCTGCTGGCTATTCTGGCCGCGGTCAGCATCGTCCTGCTGGCATGGGTGCTATGGCGCATGCTGCGCATTATCAGCCGTCGCCGCCTCGACCTTGATGATGAGTAATTGATGATGAACGCGGTGCGCGGTGTGGTGTTATCGGTATTGATGCTGGCGGCGGCGCAGGTGAGCGCCGCCTGCCAGTGGCCGGCCTGGGAGCAGTTTAAAAAAGAGTATGTCAGCGCCGAAGGGCGAATTATCGACCCCAGCGATGCGCGAAAAATCACCACCTCGGAAGGGCAAAGCTACGGGCTGTTCTTTGCTCTGGCGGCTAACGATCGCGACGGCTTCCGCAAGCTGTTCGAGTGGACGCAAAACAACCTTGCCGAGGGCGATTTGCGCGCGCATCTCCCGGGCTGGCTGTGGGGGAAAAAGAGCGATGACGAGTGGACGGTGCTGGACAACAATTCAGCTTCGGACTCCGATTTGTGGATAGCCTGGGCGCTGCTGGAGGCCGGACGTCTGTGGGACACGCCTCAGTACACCGAGGTGGGCAAGGCGCTGCTGGCGCGCATTGCCGACGAAGAGGTCGCCACCGTACCGGGGCTGGGGCCGATGATTCTGCCGGGGAGAGTCGGCTTCGTCGATGACCGCGGCTGGCGTTTTAATCCCAGCTATCTGCCGCCGCAGCTGGCGACCTACTTTGCCGCGTTTGGCGCTCCCTGGCCGAAGATACGCGACGGCAATCTGCGTCTGCTGCTGGAAACCGCGCCGAAAGGTTTTTCGCCTGACTGGGTGCGTTACGAAAAAAGCAAAGGCTGGCAGCTGAAAGCGGATAAACCCATTATCGGCAGCTATGACGCCATTCGCGTCTATCTGTGGGTCGGTATGCTCGATGACGGCGATAAGCAAAAAGCTCGCCTGCTGGCGCGTTTTAAACCGATGGCGACCCAGACGATTGACCAGGGCGTGCCGCCGGAAAAAACCAACATCGCGACCGGTAAAACTACCGGCAACGGTCCGGTTGGCTTCTCCGCTGCGCTACTGCCTTTCTTGCAGAAGGAAGATGCACGCGCCATTCAGCGCCAGCGCGTCGCCGATAACTATCCCGGCGCGGATGCTTACTACAGCGCGGTCCTGACCCTTTTCGGCCAGGGATGGGATCAACACCGTTTTCGCTTCACCGCCGGTGGCGAATTACGGCCTGACTGGAACCAGGAATGCACAAGTTCTCACTAAGCTTATTCACCCTCTCCTTAGGCGTCGCGCTGATGCCGCTGGCGCACGCCGCGACTACGCCTGTTCAGGAACATCTACTGGAGCAGGTCCGCCTCGGCGAGGCCAGCAAACGTGAGGATTTGGTGCGCCAGTCGCTCTATCGCCTGGAATTGATCGACCCGAATAACCCGGACGTTGTTGCCGCGCGGATGCGCTATCTTCTCCGCCAGGGCGATACCGCCGGCGCGAAGCAGCAGCTGGAGCGTCTGGCGAAGCTGGCGCCGGAATCGCCCGAGCTGAAAGCCTCGCGTGACGAAATGAAAAGCAGCACCGGCGATGGTCGCCAGGAGCTGCAGCAGGCTCGTCTGCTGGGCGTGGCCGGGAAGGTTGATGAGGCCATTGCCGCTTACGAGAAGCTGTTTAACGGCGTTCCTGATGATGATGACGCTGCGATTGAGTACTGGACGCTGGTGGCGCGGCTGCCCGCCCGTCATAACGAAGGCATCAATCAGCTGAAAAGACTCAACGCCCGCTTGCCGGGCAACGTCCCGCTGCAAACGGCGCTGGCGAAACAGATGTTTGGCGATAATAAGCCGGAAGAGGGATTTGCTTATCTGGAGCAGATGTCCCGCTCGGCGGCGGGCCGCGGTATCGCGGCGGACATCTGGTTTAACGAAGTGAAAAGTATGCCGGTCAGCCGGGCCAGCGTGCAGGCGCTGCAGCGCTTTCTCATGCAGTTTCCCACCGGTTCCACCTCGGCGAATGCCCGCGTCCTGCTCGCTCAGCAGCAGACGCAGCTAAAAGACCCGACGTTCCGCGATCGCGCGGAGGGGCTGGCGGCGGTGAAGGCCGGGAAAGGTTCGGTGGCCGTGGCCGATTTGCAGCAGGCTGTGCGGGCGGATGCCAAAGACAGCGACGCGGTTGGCGCATTGGGGCAGGCGTACTCCCAGCGCGGCGATCGGGCGCGGGCGGTTGCCCAGTTGAGTAAAGCCATCAAAATGGACCCGGATAGCCCGAGCCGCGATAAGTGGGACAGCCTGCTCAAGACTAACCGCTACTGGCTGCTGATTAAGCAGGGCGATAGCGCCCTCAAAAGCGGCCAGCTGGCGCAGGCGCAAAATCATTACGCCCAGGCGCAGCGCATAGACAATACCGACAGCTATGCGGTGCTGGGGCTGGGGGACGTGGCGGCGGCGCGTAAAGAAAACGCGGCGGCGGAGCGCTACTACCAGCGCGCGCTGCGAATGGATCGCGGCAACACCCTGGCGGTGCGCGGTCTGGCGAATCTGTATCGCGCCGAATCGCCGGAAAAAGCCAGCGCGTACATCGCCAGCCTGTCGCCGGGCCAGCGGCGCAGCATTGATGATATTGAACGCAGCCTGACGAACGATCGGCTGGAGAAACAGGCCGAAGCGCTGGAGAGCCAGGGCAACTGGGCGCAGGCGGCGGAAGTGCAGCGCAGACGGCTGGCGCTGGATCCGGATAGCGTGTGGATCGCCTACCGCCTGTCGCGGGATCTGGTCAGCGCGGGCAGCCGCAGCGAAGCCGATGCCATCATGCGCGCGATGGTCAACCGCCAGCCCGGCGATGCCGACCGGGTTTACGCCTACGGCCTCTATCTATCCGGGAATAATCAGGATGAGATGGCGCTGGCGCAGATTAACGCCCTGCCGCGCGGGCAGTGGACGGACAATATTCGCGAGCTGGAGGCGCGCCTGCAAAGCGATAACGTGTTGCGCCAGGCCAATCAGCTGCGCGATAGCGGCCAGGAAGCCAGGGCGATCGCCCTGATTAACCAGCAGCCGACGTCGGTGCGCTACGCGCTCACGCTGGCGGACTGGGCGCAGCAGCGCGGCGACAGCCAGACGGCAATTGCTGAATATCAGCGGGTGCTGGGGCAGCAGCCTGACAACGGCGATGCGCGTCTGGGCCTGGCGGAAGTGTATCTTGCCGATGGCGATAAAAACGCCGCCCGCGCCCAGGTGGCGCAGCTCAAGGGCGAAGATATCGATTCTATCAATATGCAGCGGCGTATCGCCCAGGCGCAGGCCGGGTTGGGCGATCGCGCTCAGGCGCAGCAAACCTTCGCCCGCATCGTTCCGCAGGCGAAAGCGCAGCCGCCGTCAATGGAAAGCGCGCTGGTGCTGCGCGACGCCGCGCGTTTCCAGGCGCAGAACGGCGAGCCGCAGCAGGCGCTGGAAGGCTATAAAGATGCAATGGTGGCCTCCGGCGTCGCCCGCGAGCGCCCGCAGGATAACGACACCTTTACGCGGCTGACGCGTAACGACAGCAGCGATGACTGGCTGAAGCGCGGGATCCGCAGCGACGCGGCGGATCTTTATCGTCAGCAGGATCTTAACGTCACCCTCGAACATGATTACTGGGGCTCCAGCGGTACCGGCGGCTATTCCGACCTGAAAGCCCATACCACGATGCTGCATGTGGATGCGCCGCTGGCCGACGGGCGAATGTTCTTCCGTACCGATCTGGTTAATATGGATGCCGGGAGTTTTTCGACGAACAGCGACGGCAGCTATTCGCCGAGCTGGGGCACCTGCGGTGAAATCGCCTGTAGCGGCGGCAGCAAACATCAGAGCGATAGCGGCGCCAGCGTCGCGGTGGGCTGGAAGAACGATACCTGGAGCGGCGATATCGGCACCACGCCGATGGGCTTTAACGTCGTTGATGTGGTGGGCGGCCTGAGCTACAGCAGCGACGTTGGTCCGCTGGGCTACACCGTGAACCTCCACCGACGCCCCATCTCCAGCTCGCTGCTGGCCTTTGGCGGGCAGAAGGATAACCCTAACGACGGCCATACCGGCAAGACCTGGGGCGGGGTGCGCGCCGACGGCGGCGGTCTGAGTCTGAGCTACGATAAAGGCGAGGCCAACGGCGTCTGGTCTTCGCTGGGCGTCGACCAGTTGACCGGGAAAAACGTCGCCGACAACTGGCGCGTGCGCTGGATGACCGGCTACTACTATAAAGTGGTTAACGAATATAACCGCCGGGTCACCGTCGGCCTGAACAATATGCTCTGGCACTACGATAAGGATCTCAGCGGCTATACGCTGGGTCAGGGCGGTTACTACAGTCCGCAGGAATATATCTCCTTCTCGGTGCCGGTCACCTGGCGTCAGCGGACGGCGAACTGGTCATGGGAGCTGGGGGGATCGGTGTCGTGGTCCCACTCGCGCACCAAAACCGAGGCGCGCTATCCGCTGCTCAATTTGATTCCTTCGCAGTATCGTCATGATGCCAGCCAGCTCACGGAAGAAGGCAGCAGCAGTTCTGGCGTCGGCTATACCGCGCGGGCGCTGGTTGAACGACGGGTGACCAGCAACTGGTTTGTCGGGGCGGCGGTGGATATCCAGCAGGCGAAGGATTACACCCCGAGCCATGCGCTGCTGTACGTTCGCTATTCGGCTTCCGGCTGGCAGGGCGATATGGATATGCCGCCGCAGCCGTTGGTTCCTTATGCCGACTGGTAGCAGATTAGGCTGAATTATGCGACAGGGCGCCACTCCACGGCGCTCTTCGCGTATACTCGTTGCCTCCGGCCAGGCAGCCCGATTTCCCCTCCGGTGGCGCGGAAGCTGCATAGCGCGCTGCATCCCGGAGGCGGCGCCAGGGGCGCCTTGTCCGGGCTACCGGCCCGATGGTGGTTGTGAGCGTGTAGCCCGGGCAATTTCGTAGCCCGGGTAAGGCGTCAGCCGCCATCCGGGAATGTTCCCCGGTCGCGCTATGCTTACCGGGGCTACCGGCCGCGCCGCCTGCGGATTTTGTAGCCCGGACAGGCGCATTGCGCCGCCTCCGGGAAAGCGTCCCGATGGCGGCTGTGAACGTGTAGGCCGGGCAATTTTGTAGCCCGGGTAAGGCGTCAGCCGCCACCCGGGAATGTTCCCCGGTCGCGCTGTGCTTACCGGGGCTACCGGCCGCGCCGCCTGCGGATTTTGTAGCCCGGACAGGCGCATTGCGCCGCCTCCGGGAAAGCGTCCCGATGGCGGCTGTGAACGTGTAGGCCGGGCAATTT